>DAIPXW010000075.1:0-8056 GCA_036783075.1 Candidatus Dormiibacterota bacterium
CCCACCGCTCCTTCCGTGAGAACCCGGCCGCGGCCGCGGCCGCCCGCACCCAGCAGTCCGGGTCCTCGCTGGCCGAGTCCAGCTGCTCGATCGTGAGGTTGTCGGGAACCGCCATCTGGAAGCCCAACCGCCTCACCATCGGATCGTCCGAGGCGAGCAGCTCCGGGAGCATCGCGGCGAATGCTTCGGGCGAGGCCTTTCCGAGCGCGGCCGTCGCGAACTGGCGTGACTTGTCGTCGCCGGTGCGGATGTAGCCCTGCAGCTCGGCCACCTCCCCCGGGTTCGGCTGGCCGAGGGCTTGCCGGAAGTCGGCAAGGCTCAACGCATGGGTTCGCAGTCGGTCGTAGATGGCGCTGACGTAGAGGCCCCGCACCCGCAGGGCGGACATGATGAACAGGACGCTGACCACGATCCCGAGGGCCGCAAGCACCTCGACGCTGGCGATGATCGCGCGCTGCACCACGAGCAGGGCGACGCCGCTCAGCACGGCAGCTCCAGGGAGCACGGCGTTGTCCAGCAGCAGCTTCAGCTTGGGCCCGACCTGCGCCGGGAGCGCGCTGCCGAGCACGTTCTCGACCGGGTCGTCCAGGCCTGTCTGCAGGCCGTTGCGCACGATGAACAGAAACAGCGCGGTCGGCAGCATCGGGGCCGCGGTGACGGCCGCGAATCCGATCATGGTGAAGATCGGCAGCGCCAGGATCGCGTTCTTCACGCCAAGCTTGCTGAGGATCCACGGGGTCACGAACAGGCTGATGGCGAGCTGGACCACGTAGCTCGCGAGCCAGGCGTTGCCGATGAGGATCGTCAGCGACTGCAGGTTGTTGTGCGTGGCGTTGACGAAGAGGACGGCGACCAGGTAATCGCCAAAGCGGCTGGCGATCTGCAGGGTGAGCGCCAGCAGCACCAGCGAAAACACCAGGCGGCTGCCGGTCACGTAGTGGAACGCACCCCTGAGAACGGCCACGGCGCCGTGCTTCTTGAGGGCGGCCTCCTGGTCGGCCAAGAACTCGTCCGCCTCGTCGACGAAAGCCGGTCGGAATAGGGTGCGTTCCAGCCCGCGCGAGATGACCAGCGAGACGACCGACCCGAACGCCCACACGAAGATCAGGGGTTCGGTGGCATAGACGGCAACGATCGTTGTCGTGATCCCCGCCAGGATGTAGCCGATGCTCGATCCCGCGGCGATGACCGGGAAGATGCGCTTGCCTTCGAGCACGTTGAAGTGCTGGCTGACGAAGGTCCAGAACTGGAGCATGACGAGCTCGAACGCGACCGAGTAGACGACGTAGGCCGAGAAGGCGACGGTGGCGTTCTCGCGGCTGACGTACGCGACGTAGACGCACACCGCGGCGATCGCGTTTCCACCGAGCGTGATGCGGAACGCCCGGCCCACTCCGAAGCGTCGCGTCAGGACGCCCTGGAGGGTGACCATCGGCCAGACCGCAAGGGCAAGAACGATGAAGAACAGCGGGTAGGCGGTCGGGCCGGCCTTGTTCAGGAAGATCGACTGCGACGCGCTGAACGCCGTGTACATCGCCCAGCCCAGGACGATCGCGAAGCCGGCGACCTGCAGGGTGCGGTCGAGCTCGGTGCGGCGGACGTGCAGGAACTTCGCGAGCAGCGGGGAGACAACGGGTGGCCGGTTCACACCCAGGCGCATCAGGTTTGCTGAACGGCTGCGATCCTTTCGAGCGCGGCGATTCGCTCCTCGATCGGCGGGTGCGTGTCGAAGAGGTGGTTGAAGAAGGTGCCGTGATGCTCGGTCGGGTTGTCGATCATCATCGCGGCGACCGCGTGGTTGAACTTCTGAGTCGGTTTGTCGTTCTGCGCGATCTTTTTGAGCGCGCTGAGAAGACCGGCGGGGTTGCGCGTGAGCTCCACACCACTGGCGTCGGCCAGCGACTCTCGCTGGCGCGAGAGGGCGAGCTGCATGAGAGGCCCGACGATGAAAGCGATGAGGGTGAAGATGATGCCGATCGCAAACACCACCAACACGGCGCGGTCGTCCCTGCTGCGGATGCGCCACGCGCCGTTCCAGTACATGCTGGCGATCAGCGCCGCCAGGCCGATCATCGTGCTCACCACGAGCAGGAGGCGCACGTCGAAGTTCTTGACGTGGCTCATCTCGTGCGCGAGCACACCCTCGAGCTCCTCCCGGTTCATCATCTGCAGGAGGCCTGTCGTGACCGTGACAGACGCGTGCTGCGGGTCGCGCCCGGTGGCGAAGGCGTTGGGGCTCGGGTCATTCATGATGTAGACCTTCGGCACCGGAAGGCCGTCACCGATGGCGAGCGTCTGAACGATGTTGTAGAGCTGCTGGAACTGATGTGGATCGGCCTCCTGGGCGCCCACCGCGCTCAGCACCGTCTGCGACCCGAAGTAGTAGGAGAACATGGCGGCGGCGACGCCTAGGAGGCCAAGGACGATCGCGCCGCCTATCGCCCCTCCCGACCCGTAGGCCAGCTCGCCGATGAGAAGCCCGGCCAGCAGCCAGACGGCGAGAAACGCGACGATGACGATGATGCTGTTCCGCTTGTTGCGCGCGATCTGGTGGTACATCTAGCCCGCCTGGCCCTTGGGCCTCCTGACCGTTTCCTTCACTCGCTCGGCGACGTAGCGGCCCCAGATCTGCGCCCAGACCAGGCCGTTGCCGAAAGCTGACACGTCTTCGGCATGGTGCTTGAAGTGATATGCCCACATGGCGCGATGACGCTCGTAGGACATTTGCCGCTGCGCGGCCGGCGTGGCTGGTTTCGCGTGACGCACGGCTGTTGAGGTCGGCAGGTAAAAGACCTTC
This sequence comes from Candidatus Dormiibacterota bacterium, assembly GCA_036783075.1. GTDB lineage: Bacteria > Chloroflexota > Dormibacteria > Dormibacterales > Dormibacteraceae > Palsa-870. The sequence goes on from DAIPXW010000075.1 coordinate 2,798, forward strand.
CACCCCCCGAGCTTGAGCCGGTAGCAGAGATCCAGGTCTTCGCCGAACATGAAGTAGCGAGGATCGAAGAACCCGACGCGGTCGAGGGCTGCGAGCCGCAGCATCAGGCATGCGCCGGTGCCGGCATCGATCTCGTGGACCTCGGCCTCCGGCATGTAGCCCATGTTGTGGCGGCCGAAACGCGGGCTCTTCGGGAAAAGCTTGTTCAGCCCCACGGTGCGGTAGAACAGCGTCCGCGGAATCGGGAACGCTCTCCGGGCGTCGGGATCGATACCACCGTCCTCGTCCAGCAGGCGCGGGCCCACGGCACCGGCGTCCGGCCTCGTGAGAAGGAAGTCGGCGAGCCGCCCGACACACTGTGGGTCCACGGTCACGTCTGGGCTCAAGAGGAGCACGAACCGCCCCTGGCACCGCTCGAGCCCGATGTTCGCCGCGCGTCCGTAGCCAAGATTCTTCGATTGGACCAGGACCGTCGCCTGCGGAAACTCGTCGGTCACGGCCGCCGCGGAGCCGTCGGAAGAGTCGTTGTCCACGACGACCGCTTCAACCGGAACGTCCGCGCTCCCGAAGAACGCGTGAAGGCACTGGAGGAGCGTGTCCTTCGAGTTGTAGCTCACCACCAGCGCTGAGACGAGGGGCTTGGCCTGATCGGGCATCGGGAACGATTATCCCCGGCGGGACGCCGTCCACGCCTCAAGTAGAATGCCGAAGACTGTGCAGACCGGCGCGCGACTGGGTCTCGGCCAGCGCCTGGCCCAGGTCCGGCGAAACCGGTTGGTCCGGCAAAACCTGGTCCTGTTCGCCGGTGGCCTGGTCGCCGGCATCGGCGGCTTCGTGTACCACGCGATCGCAGGCCGCGTGCTCGGCCCGGCCACGTACGGCCAGGTCGCTTTCCTCATAGCGGTCTACGCCGTCGGAACCGCGCCCGCGCTGATCTTGATCGTGGTGCTCGCCCGCTACACCGCTACGCTCGCTGCTCGAGGCGACGCGGGTCTGCGCTCGCTGCTGGCGCGGACGGTCCGCCTCGTGATGATCCCCTCCCTGCTCGCCGTGCTGGCAACCGCCCTGCTGGCCCGCCCGGTTGCCGCTTTCGAGCACATCGGCTCCACGATTCCGATCCTCATCCTCGGGTTTTCGATCGCGCTCATCTGGCAGGTGGCGATCCCTCGAGGCATCCTGCAGGGGCTGCAGCGATTCCCGGCACTCTCGCTCAACCTCTCGCTCGAGCTGGTCATCCGCACGACAGCGGTCTTCCTCCTCCTCAAGGCCGGGTACGCCGTGTCAGGTGCGATGGCCGCGGTGTTCACGGGCCTGGCGGTCTGCTTCGTGCTCGGCCTGTACTCGCTGCGCGACCACTTCCGTCGCCGCGGCGCCAGGGTGCAGCTTCGCGTGATGGCGGGCTTCTCCCTCACCGCCGCAGCCGGGATCATCGGCATCCAGATCCTCTACAACCAGGACGTCATCCTGGCCGAGCACTACCTCAGCAGCCACGACGGCGGTATCTACGGCGGCCTAAACAAGATCGGCACGATCCTCTTCTTCCTCACCCTGAGCGTCAGCCAGGTGCTGTTTCCGCGAGTGGTCGAGGCGGTGGCCAAGGAGGAGCATCCCGGCCGCATCCTTCTTTACTCCGCGGGCATCCTCTCCGCCCTCGGAGCGGGTGCGCTTGTGGTTTTCGCCCTGGTGCCGGGGCTGGTGGTCGGCATCCTGTTCGGCCCTCAGTTCCGGGACGCTACCCCGTACGTCTTCGCGGTCGGGGTGATCGGCCTTGCGCTGTCGCTCGACAACCTGCTGGTCCAGTTCTTCATGGCCGTGCACGACCGGGTGTTCGTGCCGATCCTCGCCCTCGGTGTCTTGACCGAGGGGGTGCTCATCTTCCTGTTCCACGCTCGCGTCGGACAGGTGGTGCTCGACGTCCTGGTGGCGCTGGTGGCCCTGCTCGCGCTGCTCAGCATCCGCTGCTACGTGCTGCTGCCCAAGCTCCGCGCGGAGAGCCTGGTGGAGCCGGGGCTCAGTCCATCGCCTTAGCCGCGCCGGCGGTGGGAAAGAAATAAGTCCCGCCACCCTTGCGAGCCGCGGGACTTATTAGAACGCTCGGCAACGACCTACTCTCCCATCGGGTTACCCCGACAGTACCATCGGCGCTGGAGGGCTTAACTACCGTGTTCGGAATGGGAACGGGTGTCTCCCCTCCGCCATGGTCACCGAACGCAAGAATTATAGCTGGAGCGGGAATTGTTCCCGCGGCCCCTCACCCTGACCCTCTCCCGTAAACGGGAGAGGAAACCATTAGCGGGTGCGGCGGCGGCGGGCGCGGAGGCTTTTGATCTTGCGAGCCTCGGCCGGCGGTACGTAGTGCGAGCGGCGTCGCATCTCGCGCACGAGCCCCTGCTCCTGCACCTTGCGGCGGAACTCCCTTAGGGCTTGCTCGAACTCCTCGGGGTCCTTGACGACTATTCGCACAACCCGACAAGGATACCGATCTCTCCTCCTGGGCGTGCTGTTAAGGCCTACTCCAGGACGTCGGGCCGGAGCGCTCGGAACACGGCGACGACGGCGAACGCCAGGGACCACACGCCGATCACGGCCAGTGCGTGGTGACCATCGACCGGGAGCAGCGGCACGGCAAAGGCGGCCCTGGCGTGGTGCCCGGGCTCGATCAGGTTGAGGACGATGTTCAGGTTCGGTCCCAGCTGGTACTGCGTGATGTCCAGCCACGGGTGGTCGTTGCGCGTGATGCGGGACCCCAGACCGAGCAGGATCACCGCGAAGTTGTCGACCGGGAAGAATGCGAGCGACGCGGCCATCGCGAACGCGAGCGAGCGCCCGAGGCCCGCCGCGGCCGCGCTCATGAGGATCGCGATCCCCATGCTCATCCCCTGGACCAGCGCCCAGTAGCCCATGTCCTGCCAGAACTGGCTCGGGAGGTTCTGCAGCGGCGCCAGGCTGCCCGTCCATGAGTTGACCAGCACCGAGATGAGACCGCCGACGATGATCATGTAGCCTGCGAACAGCAGCACGCCGATCACCGCGAGCGTGAGCATCTTCGCCAGCAGCAGCGCGAGGCGTCCGGTGCCGCGGGCGAAGATGATGCGGATGGTCCCGGACGAGTATTCCATCGCGAACAGCCTCGATCCGACGATCAGCAGGAAGATACCCGAGCCGATCTGGAAGATCGCCCCGAAGATGTCCCTTGCGCTGTAGGCGAACACGGTGGGGTCGGCTTTCAGCTGGTCCTGGACGCTGGACGCGCTGGTGATGGCCAGCGTGATGATCGCGAGCAGGACCATCGCCCCGATCAGCATCAGCCAGAAGCTGAGCTGGCGCGAGACCTTGATGGCCTCGCCCCTCACCGCTCCGAAGAAGCGGGGGTGCGCGGCGGTCGTGCTCATGAATCACCTCCGGTGAGGCTCAGGAAGATGTCTTCGAGGTCTGTCTGCCGCTCGCTGACCGAGTCCGGCGACTGGCCGCTGTCGACCAGGAACTTGATCAGGTTCCGGCCCCGGCCGTCCGGCGCCGGGGTGACGACCGCTCCGTCCTCGGACCGGGCCTGCTGTCCCCATGGCTGACGGCGCAGGATGTCGAGCAGGTCCGCCGGGGAATCCACCTTCACCAGGAACTCGCCCGTCGACTTCAGCAGCTCGTGCACCGGGGCGACGCGAACCAGCTTGCCGTGGTTGATGATGGCGACGCGGCTGCAGATCTGCTGCACCTCGCTCAGCACGTGGCTCGAGATGAACACCGTCTTGCCCTGCGCGGCCAGCTCGCGAAGCAGGTCACGCATCTCTACGATTCCCGCCGGGTCCAGGCCGTTCGCGGGCTCATCGAGGATGAGCAGGTCCGGGTCGTTGAGCAGCGCCATGGCCAGGCCGAGGCGTTGCTTCATACCCATCGAGTAGGTCCTCACCCGGTCGCGGTCACGGCCCTTGAGAGAGACGATCTCGAGCACCTCGTCGATCCGTTTCTCGGCCACCCCTCCCAGCAGGTTTCCGATGGCGCGAAGGTTGTCCCGGCCGGAGAGGTAGCCGTACAGGGCGGGTGACTCCACCAGGGCGCCCACGCGAGGCAGGATTTCGGCGCGGTGCGAGCGCACCTCGCGGCCGAAGATCTCGACAGACCCCGCCGTCGGCGCGATCAGGCCGAGCGCCATGCGAATCGTCGTCGTCTTCCCCGCGCCGTTCGGTCCCAGAAACCCGAAGAGCTCCGCCTGGTCGACTTCGAGGTCGAGCTTGTCGACGGCGAGCCGCTTTCCGTAGGCCTTGGAGAGGGCGAGCGTGCGGATCGCCGGCCGGGGAGCTCCGGCGGCGCCAGGTGTGGTGGCCACTCCTACTTCAGCACCGCCGGTCCGGACTTTGTGACAGGTGGATCAGCGGTTGATCCCGCCGAGGGTCACGGTCGCCGAGTGCGAGCCGCTGTCGCTGACCCAGTTGATCACGACGCGCTCGCCCGGCTTGTGCGCGCGGACCGCGGCGTCGAGATCGTTCAGCGAGGTGATCTTGGTGCCGCCGACCGAGGTGATCACCGAGTTCGCGGTGATCCCGGCCCGCTCCGCAGCGCTGCCCGGCTGCACGCCGCGCACGAGCGCGCCCGAGTTCACGTTGAGGCCGAGCGCGGCCGCGTTCTGGGCGTCGAGCGTCTCGACGCTGACGCCGATGTAGCCGGACTGGCCGTAGGTGATGTCGGCGCTCGTCTGACCCGCGCGGATCTCGTTGACGACGGTCAGGATCGTGTCGGATGGGATCGAGTAGTTGGTGCTGGACGAGGAGGACCGGAAGCCCTGCGCCTCGCCAGCGGTGATCATGCCCACCACCTGGCCGGAGGAGTTGACCAACGGTCCTCCGGAGTCGCCGGGGTAGATGGTGGCGTCGGTCTGGATCATCCCGCTTAGCTGCTCGGACCGCCCGCCGCCTTCGCTCGCGGTGATCGTCTGGTCGAGCGCGGTCACGCTGCCCCGAGACACCGCCGGCAGGCCGCCGCGGCCGAGCGCGTTGCCGAGAGCGACAACCGCATCACCGACGTTGACGGAGGAGGAGCTCGCGAAGCTCACGGTCGGCAGGCCGGAAACGGTCCCGTCGATCTGGATCACCGCGATGTCCGCGCTCGGGTCGGATGCGACCAGGTGCGCGGTGTAGGTGTCGGCGCGCCCGGACACGGTGACCTGGATGCTGGTCGAGCCGTCGACCACGTGGTTGTTGGTCAGGATCTCGCCAGTCGAGCTGATGATCGTGCCGGTACCGGCGGCCTGGCCCGACGTGAGCG
>DAIPXW010000076.1:0-8025 GCA_036783075.1 Candidatus Dormiibacterota bacterium
TTTCTCCATACATCGCCAAGTTTCGGCGCGAAGCTGTCAAACGAAGCTGTCAAATGCCGCAAATGTGACGCGTTGCGGCATTCTAACCACAACATATAGTCCGCAGGAAGGCGCAGGCACAACATATTGGTGCTCGCGCAGGGAATCGAACCCTGAACCTTGGGATTAAGAGTCCCCTGCTCTGCCAGTTGAGCTACGCGAGCATGACCGGGGCCGAGTGTCGATTCTAAGGAAACCCAGGCGTTAACAACCTGCGTTCCAGATCGATGCTCGTGGCACTAGTTTGGACCGCATGCCCGCCCGAGTGCCGCTCGACGTCGATCTCGAGGACAAGCTGCTGTACGGACTGACTCCGGTGAGGCTTGCCTACATCGTCCTCGCCGTGCTTGTGGGCCTCGCTTTGTGGTCGTCGGGCTGGTCGCCGGTGCCCGTCCGAGCGGTGGCGGCTGTGGCGTGCATCGGCATCGGCGCGGCGGCGGCGTGGGGTAGGTGGAGGGGCCGGGCAGCCGATGCTTGGATCGTCGACGTCGTCGTTTTTGCGGCGAGAACGCACCGGGTCACCTGGAACCGGACGTGGATCCGCGTCCTCGCGCGAAAGCCAGGCGCGGTGCTCGACGCAGCCGAACATGAGCAGCGGGACGAGGCAGGGTCATTGGCCGCGTGATCGCCGACCTTAATCTCGGTTTGCTCCGCGTCACCACCCGGCCGCCCGAGGTGCTGTGGAGTGGCCGTCCGGACATCGCGGTGATCACGACCGGTTCCCTCGGGTTTGCAGGCGCGGCCGAGTCCGATCGACAGCGCTGGCTAAGCGCGTTCCGGCGTCTTCTCGACGGGCTCGACGGGCGACTGCAGCTTCTTATCGATGTCGTGCCAGGACCGGGCGAACCGCTTACGGCGGATCGCGCGTCATCGCTCGAGTTCGAAGACATGCGTGGCGCGGACCTCTGTTTCGCTGACGAGATCGCGCAATCGCCGTCGGCGCACAGGTTCCAGACCTCGCTGATCACGCCCCGCACGCAGGCCGCTCGGCTGGAGGCGGCGTTGCGCGAGATTGGATTGCCGTTCGAATCCTCGTCGCCGAGCTTCTCCATCGGGCCAGGTAAAGAGCTCGCCAGTCGGTATCAGCACGCTGGAGGCCACAGCCGCACCTGGTGGTTGGACCGTCTGCCTGGGACTGAGCTCGATGCCGGCTGGCTCTTCCGGCTGCTTCCCGCCGGCCTGCGGCTGCGGCTCTCATGGCACGCGACACCGCTTCCGGTCGCGTGGGTCGTGGACTACCTTCAGCGGCAGCTCGTCAACATGCGCGCCTCCCGCCTTGTCGAGCAGACGGGTGGATTCGTGGATCCTGTCCTCGCCGGCGCACTGCCGAACGCAGAGGACCTGCAACGCCGGCTCGCCGCCAGCCAGGACAAGGCGTTTCACGTTTCGACGTACGTATCGCTCACCGCACCGACACTTGATGAGCTGGAAGCGGGAGCCGCCAGGCTCGAGTCGGCCGCCCGTGCCGTCCTCTGCCGCATCCAGCCCTGCACGTGCCGCATGCTCGACGGCTACCTGGCCACGCAACCCCTGTGCCTAGACCGCCTCGAGCGCAAGCATGTCATCGACACCAGCGCGCTCGTCACCTTCTTTCCCTGGCTTGAGCCGGAGATTCAACAGACTGGGGGCATCGTGATCGGCCGCAACTTCGCGACTGGCGCTCCCGTGCTGGTCGACCCGTTCGACCAGGTCCTGTACGCGAACGCGAACATCGGGGTGTTCGGGCATTCCGGCGCCGGCAAGACGTACCTTCTCTCGGCGCTGGCCATGGGCGCGCTCGGCCGGGGGATCCAGGTCTACGTCATCGATCCCGAGCACGAGTACGGAGGTTTGGCTAAGCATCTCGGCGGTTTGGACGTGCAGCTCGCCCTCGGCTCCGGGTACGCGTTGAATGTGCTCGACCTCCGCCCTGCGGACCGGAAAGACGAATCCTGGATCGGGCCCGCGGCCGCAGACGCGGTGGACCTTTGCTCGACCGTCTGCGGCGGCCTCGACGAGTCGGAGCGCGCCCTGGTTGAAAGCGCGGTTCGCGCGGCCTACGCCGACGTCGAGCAGCCGGTCTTGCGCGATGTCGTCGACCGTTTGTCCAGAGAATCGCGTGTCGCGACCATCCTCGGCCGCTGGGTCCACGGCAGCCTCGGCCGCATCTTCAGCTCGAAGACGAACGTGGACCTAGAAGCCCCCATCGTGGTCTTTGGTATGCGTGAGCTCCGCGATGAGATGGTGGCGCCGGTGCATTTCCTGCTGGCCGAAGCCCTGTGGACGCGTATCAAACGCCGCGACCACCGCCGCATGCTCGTCGTTGACGAGCTCGGGCTGCTGTTCGAGGACCCGACCATCCGCCGGTTTGTCGTCAGCCTCGCGCGGCGGATCCGCAAGTACGACGGGTCGCTGGTCTTCGCCACGCAGAACCCGGGGGACCTGCTCAGCTCGGACCAGGGCCGGGTCGTCGCGACAAACCCCGCGCTGGCGTTCTTCGGGGCACAGCGCCCGGGCGAGGCTGCCGCCCTTCAAACGGCGTTCGACCTCAGCGCCCAGCAGCGAGGATTCCTTGAATCCGCGCGCCGCGGTGATTTCCTGCTCGCCGCCGGCGCCGATCGTTTGACCGTCCGGGTTCAAGCCCCACGCTGGCAAGAGGACGCGATGCGCGCCGGTCGCTCCCAGGCGCGACCTGACCCCTGAGACGCGTAGGCTAGTTGCCCAAATGCGGCGAGTCCTTCACTACCGGATGCACCGGCTTCCCGAGCACCGTCTCGAGCGCGTGCATGATCAATTCATAGCGCTTGCGGCAGCGCGCACTTGGCGCTGCGAGCCACCGTGGGTCGCAAGCTCCTACTCACGAGGACTTTTTGAGTCGGAGTATTTCCGTCACCTGCGCAACGACGAAGGCTCGGATGTCAGCGCGGCCGGCTTCGTCAAGATGGCCGGGGACGAGACTGACGCGCTGATCATCACGATCTTCATGCGGGACCTGAGCGCCGAGTACGGGATCAGGACGTCGACCAGGGACGAAGATCACCCGCTCGCCAAGCTGCGCCGCCTGGAGTTCGAATCCGGACGGCTCCCAACCGGCCAGGCGCTTGAAGACGTCCTCGCCAAGCGGCCCGTGATGAAACGAGTAAAGGGCGAGAGGATCCTGTTCTATCCACCTACGTTCCGCCTGCACTCCCAGGGTCCGCCAAGCCCGGAATGGGCCTACGCCCTGGGCGGCATTCGAGCCTATGCGCCGACTCTGATGGAGGCGGAGCGGGAGGCGCTCAAGATCCTGAGAGGTTTCGGACACCTTGGCGCCTGAAGGCGCGGTGGCGTCAACCGGCGCGGTCGTCTCGGCGGACGGGACCAGGCTCGAGTACCGCGCGTGGCCGCGAGCAAGCGCAAAGGCCACGTTCGCCGTCATTCACGGGCTTGGCGAACATTCCGGGCGGTACGCCCGTTTTGCCGCCGGAATGGCGGAGCACGGATACGCGACCTATGCCGTCGACATGCGTGGACACGGTAAGAGCCCTGGCCCGCGCGGCCACGTGGACAGCTGGTCTCAGTGGACCGACGACGTGTCGGCCTTCGTCAAACACGTCGAAGGGATCGCCGGCGGCGAAGTGGTCCCACTTGGCCACTCGTTTGGCGGCGCTGCGCTTTTGAGCACGGTCCTGGCCGGCAAGCTACCTCAGAGCCGGCGCTTTGTCGTCTCGAGCCCCGCGTTGAAGGTCAAGGTCGCAGTGCCTGCATGGAAGCTCCGTCTGGGTGCCGTCGCCTCCCGGATCGCGCCGAGGCTGACGATGTCCAACGAGGTCGACCCTGGCACGGTGTCAAGGATTCCCGAGGTGGTCGAGGCGTATCGAACGGATCCCCTTGTCCACGGCAAGATCTCCAGCCGCATGTTCAGCGCTTGGCAGGCCGCTTCGGCGGACATCCTTGCCCGGGCGGGCGCGATCAAGATCCCGTTCCTGGTCCTGGCCGGGACCGCCGACGCGCTGATCGACCCCGAGGGAAGCCGGGCCCTGCATGAGAAGGCCCCTGCGATGAGTGAGCTTCACCTGCTCGAAGGCAGGTACCACGAGCCCTTTAACGATCGCGATAGCGATGAGGTGTTTCGTTTGATCGCCCGCTGGCTGGACAAGTCGTGATCCTCGCAGGACCGCTCGCGTCCAATCTCAACCTCGAGCCCGGGTCGTGGGTCTCGTGGATCCTTGTCGGCCTGATCTCCGGCGCCATCGCCGCCCGCGTGGTCGCGGGCCGGGGCTTCGGCTGCATCGCCGACATCGTGGTGGGCGTGGCCGGCGCCCTCATCGGCGGCTACCTGCTCGGCGCCATCTTCAACGTGAGCGGGAACGTGGGCTTCTGGGGAAGCATCATCGTCGCGTTCATCGGCGCCGCGGTGCTGCTTTCCGCCCTGAAGCTGTTGTCCGGCGGCCGGCTCTAAACCCGACCTTTAGCCGGCCGCGGCGCGGGCTTCCTCTCGTGCCCCTGCCTCTGCTTTGGCGGCACGCGGCGTCCGCTTGATCAAAAGGGCGGAGAGGGCCGTCAAGGCGAGGAACGCTATGGGCACCACCAGGGTTCCCTTCATCGCGTCGATGAAAGCGCTCGTGAAGACGTCATGCGCAAGCGTGGCGAGCTGGTGCGCCACCGCGGGAGGCAGGTTGGCCGGCAGCTTGGCTCCGTTCTGGCCGGTGCCGATCTCGAAACCGTTCGACGCGACCGTGCTGAAAGCGGCGACGAACTGGTCGCGATACGCGGCCGGAAGCGCCGCAGCGTGACTCACGGCCTGGTTGTGAAGAGCGGTCGCAAGCTGGTTCTGAAGAATCGCACCGACCACCGCGCTCCCGATAGCCGCGCCGAGCTGGCGCGTTGTGTTGAGAAGGCCTGAAGCGGCTCCGGCCATTCGTGGCGAGATGTCGCGCATGGCGACCGTCGTCATGGGCGCGAACGTCATGCCCATGCCGGCGCCCGCAACGATGGCGGGGACCAGGAAGTTGATCCAGGTCGAATCCGGGCCGGCGACGTAGACGACGGATCCGAACCCGATCGCGAACACCGAGATGCCGGTCATCAGGATGTACTTGCCGCCAAACCTGTCCGCCATCCGGCCCGCGAACGGCGCCGTCAGCATCGAGGTGAGGGACATGGGCGCGAGCGTCAGGCCCGCGGTGAGGGCTGAGAAACCGCGCACCGACTGCAGGTAGATGACCACGGGCAGGAACAGGCTCATCATGCCGAAGGCGATCGCGGCCGCGATCCAGTTGGCCACAGCGAAGTTGCGGTCTTCGAAAAGCGCAAGCGGAACGAGGGGCTCGGTCTGAAACCGCTCCCAGACGATGAACACGGCGATGAGTGCGATTCCGGCCCCGATGACCTCCGGGATCGTGATCGCGTAGTTGGAGATCTCGCCCCACTTGTAGCGCTCGCCCTCGATCAGGCCGAACACGATCGCGAACAGGCCCGCCGTCGCCAGCACGACCCCGACAACGTCCCACCCATGGTGGCGTCCGGGCCGCAGGTCGGGGATGATCGCAAACGTGGCGATGAACGCGAAGATCCCGATCGGCACGTTGACGAAGAAGATCCACTGCCAGCCGATGTAGGTGACGATCGCGCCTCCGAGAGTCGGGCCGGCGATTGTTGCGAGGCCGGCGACGGCGCCCCAGATGCCGAATGCGGCTCCTCGCCGCTCGGGCGGAAAGATCGAGGTGAGGATGGCAAGGGTTTGGGGCGTGAGCGTCGCGCCGCCGACGCCCTGCAGGACGCGCGCGGCGATCAGCTCGTTGGCGTTCTGGGCAAAGCCGCAGAGCGCGGATGCGAGCGTGAAGATCGCGAGGCCGATTGCGAAGAGGTTGCGCTGCCCGAACAGGTCACCAAGTCGCCCGGCGGTGATCAGGAGCACCGCGTAGACCAGGATGTACGCGTTGAGCACCCACAGGATCTGGTCCAGCGTCGTGTTGAGGCCGGTGCTCATGGCGGGAATGGCCACGTTCACGATCGTGGTGTCCAGGAGGATCATGAAAAAGCCGGTGCACAGCACCAGAAGAACAAGCCACGGATTAGTTCGCAGTCGGGACATGTCTTCTCCTTAACTCGTCGTGGCCGGCTTCGATTCCGGCCTCCCATTCCAGCTTTCCTTCGGTGATTTCGCGTTCGAGTCCTCGGACCCAGCCACCTTCCGCTTCGAGCATCGCGATCTTGTGCTCGAGCTCGATGATCGCCAGGCGCGTGACGCCGTCCGTCCGCAGCTCGGACATGATCCGCTTGAGCTTCTCAACGTGAGCGTCAAGCGCGTGCCAGCGCTCGTTCAGGTGCCCAGCGGCCTGGGTGGCTTCGAGGTGGTGCATGAACATCAGCCCTGCGGCGAAGTGCGGGTATTCGCGCTTGGGCTGGGCGACCAGGTCGCTGACGACCCGCAGGAGGAGCTGCCGCCCCGCCTGGGTGAGCTGGTAGACGGTTCGCTCGGGTCGCTTGCCCTCCTTTTCGCGTTCGAGAGGCACGATCCAGCCGTCCCGCTCGAGTGTGTCGACCGTGTGGTAGAGGGTTCCGAAGTTGAGGCGGATGAACTCGTCGTGGTGCCGGGCCCGCATCGTGGAAGCGAGCTCGTAGGGGTGCATCGGTCGCTCATCCAGGAGCTCGAGGATCGAAAGCGCGAGCGGCGAGATGTCCAAAGTCAGCTCTGCCATATTTCATGTGGAATATACAAAGAGACAGTATCCGAAGTCAAGCATTCGGTCCGGAGCAAATTAACAGCCACGGTTGGCGCCCGAATCGGTTCGAGGTAGCCTCACTCGTGGTTGGCAAGGCTCGGGGGAGGGAGCCGGTTGGAGGAGGGAGGGCCCGAAACGGGTGGGCCTATTCGGCTGCGGCGGATCGCTCCGACTCGGCGCCCAGCGGCTTCTCGTACCACGCGACGTCCCAATAGCGCCCGAACTTGCGGCCCTGCTCGGTGAAGTGGGCCACGCGCTTGAACCCGAATCGCTCGTGCAAGGCGATCGACGCAGGGTTCGGCAAAGCGATGCCGGCGTAGGCACGATGGAGGTCCTCGTCCTCGAGCGCTCTAAACAGCCGCTCGTAGAGGCGCGAGCCGATGCCGTGGCCAATCGCTTCGGGCGCCAGGTAGATGCTCGTCTCGACCGAGGTGTTGTACCCGACCTTCGGTCGGAACCGGCTGCTCGAGGCGTAGCCGATCACGGCGTCGTCCGACAGCGCGACAAGCACCCGGTGCGGTCCGGTCTCCGCGTAATGGCCGAACCACTCGCGCCTTGCCTCCATCGTCATCGACTCGATATCGAAGGTGTAGTGGGCTTCGGTGACGTAGCGGTTGTAGATCTCGTTCAACGCTTCAAGGTCGCCCTCGGCAGCGGCCCGCACCGCCACGTTCGCATTGATCACAGCTGAAGTCTATGGCCGCTCAGCAGGCGATGATCCACGGAACGGCAGCCCACAATTGCGGCATGGATCGCATCGTGCTGCAGGGCATGTCCTTTCACGGCCGGCACGGAGTTCGACCCGCCGAGCGCGAGCATGCCCAGGAGTTCAAGGTCGACGTCGAGGTCGACTGCGAGCTGGCTGAAGCCGGGCGCACTGACCGCCTCGAGGACACGGTCGACTACACGCGGATCCGCGAGGCTGCCAGGGAGGTCATGGAAGGCGAATCGCTGCAGCTCATAGAGTCGCTCGCCGCGCGGATCGCAGACCGCGTCCTCCAGCTCCACGGGGTGACGGCGGTTTCCGTGAGAATCGCCAAAAGACCGGAGAGCATGAAGCCGATCGACGCGGCCGCGGTCCACATTAATAGGACGCGCGCATGACGACCGCTTACTTCGACTGCTTCGCCGGCATCTCCGGCGACATGACGCTGGGCGCTCTCGTCGACGCCGGCTCCGATCGATCGATCCTCGATGCCGCGATCGAGGCGCTGAGGCTCGGCGACGAAGTCAAGCTCGATGTGCGCCACGAAACCCGCGGGCACGTCGGCGGCACGCGCGTGGTCGTCGAGACCGTCGA
>DAIPXW010000077.1:0-8001 GCA_036783075.1 Candidatus Dormiibacterota bacterium
GAGCACCAGAATGTCGGCCTCGTCCCTTACGCGACTCAACTGGTCGTGCAGCGCATGTTGACGCGTTTCAAGCTGGTCACGTTCGCGGCGAGCCTCGGGGGAGTCGAGACGACGATCTCGTATCCGGAGATCACTTCGCATCGCTCGCTGACGGCGCTGGAGCGCGCGGAGCTCGGCGTGACGCCCGGGACGGTTCGAGTCTCCGTCGGGATCGAGGACCCGGACGACATCATCGCGGACTTCGCTCACGCGATCGCGAGCTAGCCGTTGGCCGCCTACACCGCCCTGCAGCTCGTCGAGGTGCTCGCGGCCAGCCTGGTCCTTCTTTTCGGGGTCTTCTACAAGCTGCCCAGCCTGAGTCTGCTCGCGGGTGGCTTCCTGATCGGGAAGGCGGTGCTCAACATCCTCGCGCCGGAGGGGGGCAGCATCTACCGGCGCTCGATGATCGGCTACGGAATCGCAGCGGTCTACGTGATGGGCGCGGTGATCCTGCTGCACTTCTCGAGCTGAGCGGCCTTTCTATTCTTTAGCTGTGCAGAGCATCGGGACCGCAGGGATCACGAGCCTCGTCGGCAACACGCCGCTGTTGCGCTTGCGCATCTTCGAGCGCGAGTTCCCGCACGTGGAGGTTTACGCGAAGGCGGAGTGGTTCAACCCGGGCGGGTCTGTCAAAGACCGCGCTGCGCTTTCGATGATCGAGGACGGCGAGCGGCGCGGCGCGCTCATCAAGGGCAAGACCATCATCGACTCGACCTCCGGCAACACCGGCATCGCCTACGCGATGATCGGAGCCGCCAAGGGTTACCCCGTCAAGCTCGTGATGCCGGCGAACGTGAGCGCCGAACGCAACGCGCTGGTCACCGCATACGGTGCCGAGGTCGTCTACAGCGACGCTGGTGACGGTTCCGACGGCGCGATCCGACTTGTGCGGGAGCTCGTCGCGATGGACCCGCAGACATATTTCTATCCCGACCAGTACTCCAACCCCGCCAACCCTCGGGCGCACTACGAAGGCACCGGGGTCGAGATCCTGGAGCAGACCTTCGGCCGCGTGACGCATTTCTTGGCCGGGCTGGGAACCACGGGAACCTTCGTCGGCACGGCGCGGCGTCTCAAGGAGCACGACGCGACGATCCGAACGATCGCGGTGCAGCCCGAGGACTCGTTTCACGGCTTGGAGGGGATGAAGCACCTGCCGACCGCGATCGTGCCGCGGATCTGGGACCCGACTTTGGCCGACGAGGTGTGGGGCTGCCCCACCGAGCCCGCGTACGACCTTGCTCGCACGGTCGCGCGCTCGGAAGGACTGCTCGTCGGTCATTCCAGCGGCGCGGTGCTGTGGGCGATCCGCAAGCTCGCCCAGACCATCGAGGAGGGTGTCGTCGTCACTGTGTTCCCCGATTCCGGCGACCGCTACGTATCGACCGGACTGTATGGCGCGCAGCGCCGGTGAGGATCGACCGCGCCGCACTCGAGGCCATCCGTGCCCACGGAGCGGAGGGATATCCGCACGAGATCTGCGGGATCATGCTCGGTCCGCACGGAGAGGGCCGCGTGACGGAGGTGAGGCGGGCCGGCAACATCATCGGGCAGGCACTCTCGCGATGGCCATGGACGAGTGAGCGTGCGCGTGACCGTTACGAGATGGACCCCGCGGACCAGATCCGCGTCCAGCGCGAGGCGGACGCCGCAGGGCTCGACGTCGTCGGGTACTACCACAGCCACCCTGATCACCCGGCGAAGGCGTCGAAATTCGACGAGGAGCAGGCGTGGGCCGGCTACGTGTATCTCATCGTGGCGATCGAGCACGGGACCCCGGTCGACGCCAACGCGTTTGTCGCCGTGCAGGACCACGGCCCGTTCCGGCCTGAACCGCTGGAGTCCGCCTGAGCGGGTCTGAGTCCCCGGGCATCCGGACGAGGGCGGGCTGGCTCAACCGCAACATCGTCGGAATCGGCATCGCCGACCTCGCCGCCGATGCCAACTACGAGATGGTCTTCGCGGTCCTGCCGCTGTTCATCACCGTTGGGCTGGGTGCGCCGGCCCTCGCGGTCGGGCTCGTAGAGGGCTTCGGGGACGGATCTTCGGCGGTCGTCAAGCTCTGGAGCGGCTGGTACAGCGATAGGATCTCGTGGCGCAAGCGCCTGGCGGTCTCAGGCTACGGCACCACCGTCGCCGGGCTGGGCCTGCTGGTCGCGGTCACGAGCTGGCCGCAGATCGTCGTGGCGCGAGCTCTCGCCTGGATGGGACGGGGCCTGCGGCAGCCCATCCGCTCGGCCATGCTGGCCGGTTCCGTCGACAAAAAGGATCTCGGGAAGGCGTTCGGTTTCCACGAAGCCCTCGACACGGCAGGTGCCCTGATCGGGCCGGCGGTCGCCTTCGCGCTCCTTTCCACCGGACACGGCTTCAAGACGGTCTTCTGGGTGGCACTTGTTCCGGGCGTGCTTGCCGTGACGCTGTTCGCCCTGCTGACGCGAGATCCACGGCGCACAGGCGCTCAGCCGGTCCCGCTTCGGGCCCCGCTCCCGTCGGGGTTCTGGAGGCTGATGGGCCCCGTCGCGCTGTTCGGCGTGGGCAACTTCGCCACCGCGTTCTTCACCCTGCGGGCGGTCCAGATGATGCGGCCCGAGCTCAGTCAACCCGCCGCGCTGGCCGCGGCGGTGGGCTTCTACCTGGCGCACAACGCAGTCGGCGCGGCCGTCTCGTTCCCGGCGGGGTGGCTTTCAGACCGCACCGGTAAGGCGCCCGTCCTCGGCGCCGCGTACGTGACGTTCGCGGCGGCGTGCGTGGTCGGGCTTCTAGGACACGGCTGGGTCGCCCTGGCCCTGCTCGCGCTGCTCGTCGGAGCGCAGAGCCCCGTCGTCAGCTCGATGGAAGGCTCGCTCACCAGCTCGCTCGTCGAGGAGCGCCGGCTCGGCACGGCTTTCGGCATCCTGAACGGGATCAACGGCGCCGCCGACCTGGTTTCCAGCCTCGCCGCAGGGGTGCTCTGGACCCTGGTGAGCCCAGTCGCCGCGCTGGCGTTTGGGGCCGTGCTTTGCGCCGCCGCGGGAACGGCACTCTGGGCCCGCCCGCCAAAACCCGTCTAATAGGTATGCCATGCCACGCCCGATCGTCGCCATCGTCGGCCGCCCGAACGTCGGGAAGTCGACGCTTTTCAACCGCATCCTCGGCTGGCGAAAGGCGATCGTCGACCCTCAGTCGGGCCTGACACGCGACCGGCTTTACGGCATCGCGGAGTGGCGCGGGCGCGAGTTCACGGTCGTGGACACGGCAGGGCTCGACCTGGACAGCGACCAGGACTCGTCGCAGGCGGCGATCGAGGCCCAGACGAAGATCGCGATCGACCAGGCCCAGGTCATCGTGCTGCTGCTCGACGTCCGCGAGGGCCTCACGCCGGTCGACCGCGAGATCGCGCAGCTGCTGCGCAGGTCGAGCCGGCACGTGATCGTGGCCGCGAACAAGGCGGACTCGCCGAGCGAGCGCCACTTCGCCCACGAGATCCTCGAGCTGGGCTTCGAGGAGCCCTCGCTCCTGTCCGCGCAGCACGGGATCGGTGTCGGGGACTTCCTCGACCGGGTGGTCGAGGCCCTCCCGCCTCCTGAACCAGAAACCCCCGCGGACGAGAAGGCCGACCGGCTCGCCATCATGGGCCGGCCAAACGTGGGCAAGTCCTCGCTGCTCAACGCTCTTCTGGGCGATGAGCGCGCCCTGGTCAGCCCCATCCCCGGAACCACGCGTGATCCGGTTGACACCGAGCTCGTTTACGACGGGATCCCGGTGGTGCTGATCGACACCGCCGGCATCAGGCGAAAGTCGTCGAATCGCGACCGCCTCGAGCGTTACAGCCTGATGCGCGGCATCCACGCGATGGAGAGGGCGGACGCGGTGCTGCTGGTACTCGACGCCTCTGCCGGGGTGCTGGCGCAGGACCAGCACGTCGCAGGCTACGCGCTGGAGGCCGGGAAAGGGCTGGTGATAGTGGTCAACAAGATCGACCTCGTCGAGCCCGCCCAGCGAAAGCCGGCCCACTGGCGCGCCGTCCTGAGCAAGGACTTCAAGTTCGCGCCGTTCGCGCCGATCGTCGCTGTCTCGGCGAAGACCAAGGAGGGCATCGGCGGTGTGATCCCGGGGGCGCTCGAGGTGGTCGGCCAGCGGCGCATCAAGATGCCGCCGAACGAGCTCAACCGCACGCTGCGCGACGCGTTTCTGGAACACCCGCCCCCGAGCTTCAAGGGCCGGCGGCTGAAGCTGGGCTACGCCACGCAGGCAGGTTCGGAGTCGCCCACCGTCGTGATGTTCGTCAACGACACAGGCCTCATGCATTTCTCGTACCGGAGGTACCTGGAGAGGAAGATCCGGGAGCGTTTCGGGTTGTTCGGGAATCCCCTGAAGCTGGTCCTACGGGCGGGTGAAGGCCGGACGGCGGCCACGCCCGCCGCCGCCCGCCGCACCCCGCGCAAAGTGGGCAAGTGAACGGTTCACCCGGAGCGGGGGCGGATGTTTACATTTCGATCATGTCCACAAGACATCGGTCTGACGGCGCTCTGATCAATTTGTCCTTGTGGGCGGCGTCATAAGCTCTCGAGTGCTGGTGGTCGACGATGAGGTGCACATCGTGGAGCTGGCGCGCCTCTACCTGACGCGTGAGGGGTACGAGGTCGAGGGGGTGGGGGACGGAGCCCAGGCGATGGCGAAGTTCGGCCAGCTTAAGCCGGACCTCGTGATCCTGGACATCATGCTTCCCGGCATCGACGGCCTGACCATCTGCAAGGAGATCCGCAAGCAGAGCCAGGTCCCGATCATCATGCTCACCGCGCGCGACGAGGTCACCGACAAGGTGGTCGGCCTGGAGGTCGGCGCCGACGACTACCTCACCAAGCCCTTTCACCCGCAGGAGCTCGTGGCGCGGGCCAAAGCCCTGTTGAGGCGCGCGCGTGTCGAGCCCGACCAGCCCAAGCTGATCCGCGCCGGCAAGCTGGAGGTCGACCTCGAGCGGCACGAGGTTCGACACGGCAAGTCGAAGATCCAGCTGCGGCCCAAGGAGTTCGACCTGCTCGCCCTCCTGGCGCGACACCCGGGCCGGGTGTTCCAGCGCAGCGAGCTGCTGGACCTCGTGTGGGGCTACGACTTCCCCGGCTACACGCGCACCGTCGACGTCCACGTGCAGCAGGTGCGCGAGAAGCTCGCGGCCGCGACCGTCACCGACCCGACGATCCAGACGGTGTGGGGCGTCGGCTATCGCCTGGAGCTCGCGGGCACCTGACACTTCGACTCCGGCTCCTCGCGGCCGCCGCCGGCATCGTCGCCGTGAGCCTGCTCCTCGCCGGTGCTCTGACCTGGGTCCTCGTCCGCGACCTTGAGTTCCAGAGCGTCCAGGACCAGCTGGACCGCGGCGTCGTCGCCGCCGCCGTCCAGGTCCGCCACCAGGAGTGTTTCGTGCGGCCCCTCGCTGTGGCGAATGCCGGCGCGGCCACCTGCCGGCTCGACGACCCGAGCGATTTCGAGGATCGCCTGAGCTCGATCATCCCGACCCTCACCGGGGACCGTCTGATCCTGCTTGACCGCCAGCGCACCGTGCTGTTCGACAGCGGCAGCCCGACCGTGTTAGGCCTGGGCATCCCGATCGTCGCGTCGCAGCGCGTCAGCAACGTGTACGAGGCCAGGACGTCCATAGGCGGCCAATCCTTCTTCGCGGCGGCGTACCCGATCGCGGTCGCTCGAGACCCGCTCGGAGCGGCTTACGTGGTCATCGCCCAGCCGCAGGCACTCATCGCGTCGACGGCGGCCGGAGCGCTCGCCGTCCGCCTGCTCGAGGCCGGCGGCGCGGCGCTGGTGGTCGCGATTCTGCTCATCCTGCTGGTGACCCGCACGCTGACGCGTCCGCTGACCGAGCTTGCGGGGGCGGCCGAAGACATCGCGGCGGGCAACTACTCGCGCCGCGTCGGCTTCCGCGGCCCGGACGAGATCGGCATGCTGGGCTCTGCGTTCGACCGCATGGCCGAGGCTGTAGAGAGGGCGCGCAAGACGCAGCGGGACTTCCTGGCCAACGTCTCTCACGAGCTCAAGACGCCGCTGACAAGCCTCATCGGCTTCAGCCAAGCGCTGGTCGACGGCAGCCTCTGGAGCGAGGTGGAGCGGGCGCGGGCCGCGGCCATCATCCACGAGGAGTCTGAACGCGTGCTGCGCATGGCCCAGGAGCTCCTCGACCTCGCGCGAGTCGAGGCAGGGTCGATCTCGATGCACATCACCGCGGTGGACCTGGCCGGGCAGCTGCAGCAGGAGCTCGAGATGGTCCGGCCCAGGGCGCTCAAGCGAGGCCTGGAGCTGAGCCTCGCGGTGCCCGCCGACATTCCTCCGGTGGCGGCCGACCCCGAGCGCCTACACCAGATCCTAGACAACCTGCTCGACAACGCGGTGAAGTACGCGCCGGAGTCTTCGACCGTGACCGCGGTCGCGCGTCTGAGTGGCGGAGCGGTGGAGACCGTGGTGTCGAACCCCGCCGGCGCCTACCGGCCCGACCCGGACCGCATGTTCGACCGCTTCTACCGCGCCGACCCCTCGCGTTCGGCCGCGGCGGGGGGCGTCGGGCTGGGGCTGTCGATCTCGCGCGAGCTGGCAGCTGCCATGAAGGGCCGCCTGTGGGCCGACTTCGACGAGTCGGGCAACTTGCGGCTGCACCTGCTTCTGCCCGCGGACCGCAGGCTGGACGATGCCCGGGTGAATCCCGCGGCGACCGCCGCGGAGGCGCTCTCTAAAGCGAGCTGAGCCCTTGGCGTTCGCAGCCGCGCGCCCGGTGTCGGCTGTAAACCGCGATCGCGGCGATCAAGCCGCAACAGGCGACAGCGACCACCAGCTTCAGCGAGGTAGGCAGCGGCCGCAGGGACGTGGGTCCGATGACGAGCGTGATGAGGGAGCTGCTGAGCGGGACCGCCAGGCCGAAGATGAGAACCCGATCCCGCCTCGACATGGATTTCACGAGGCCAGTATGCCCGGCTACCGTGCGGGTGGCACGACCAACGTGACCGGGCTTTCGATCAGGCGCTTGACCTCGGCCATGAACTGTGCCGCCGTCGCGCCGTAGAACACGCGGTGATCGACCGACAGGGTCATCCTCATGACCTTGCCGGGGACGACGCGACCGTCCTCTACGACCGGGACGTCTTTGATCGCCCCCACCGCCAGGATCGCCGCCTCGGGCGGATTGATGATGGCGACGAACTCGTCGACTCCGAACATCCCGAGGTTCGAGATCGAGAACGTCGCGCCGCTCAGGTCCCCTTCGTTGGGACGGCCGGAGCGGGCGCGCTCGATCACCTGCCGCGACTCGATCGAGATCTGAACGAGGTCTTTGGCGTCGGCGTCGTGGACGACCGGCACGAGAAGGCCCATGCCCTGGCTTGGCGCGACGGCCAGCCCGATGTTGACCGAACGCTTGCGGTTGAACCGCCCGTCCACCCAGGACGTGTTGACCTCGGGAAACTTCCGCAGCGCGAGCGCGCACGCGCGCACGAGCATGTCGGTCATCGTGACCTTCTCGGCGCCCGGCACCGAGTCCTTCAGCTGCTGGCGCATGCTGACCGCCTGGTCGACGCGAGCCTCGACCGTCACGGTGAACTCGGGGACCGTGGACTTCGCCTCCGTCATCCGGCGCGCGATGGTCGCCTGCATTCGAGTGGGGTCGATCACCTCCACGTCCTGCGCGGCCGACCGTGCTGGGGCCGCCGGCTGTCGGCGCTCGACCTGTTTCTTGCCGGAGGCTGCCATGACGTCTTCCTTGACGATGCGGCCGTCAGGGCCGCTGCCTTTCAGGGAGGCGAGGTCGACACCGAGCTCGGCCGCGATCCGTTTCGCGAGCGGCGACGCCTTGAGGCGTGCGCCGTCATCGGACGGTTCGTCTGGCGCGAGGGCGGGCTCACCGTCGCTCGCGGCAGCGACCGGTTCCGACGCTTCTTCGGCGTCGACGTCTTTCGGAGCCGCCTGCTCGGCGGCCGGCTGCGG
>DAIPXW010000078.1:0-7953 GCA_036783075.1 Candidatus Dormiibacterota bacterium
GGATTGCCTAGTTTCCGCTCGCTTGCCTGGTCGGCGCGCTTATACCTTGCGCTAATAATCGTCGTCGGCGTGAGCATGCTCCCGCTCGGGTGGGTATTCAAACCCATCGGTGCCGGCGCCCTACCGACCCTCCTCTACCTCGGCATCGGGACCCAGATTGTCGCCCTGCTGCCGATACCTTGGAAAAGCGGCACCCAGAACGTGCACGACCCCTTGTTAATAGCCGCAGGCCTGTACGCGCCAGGTGCCGGGGTTGGCCTGATCGCGTGGCTGGCTCTTTTTGATGGGCGAGTGCCAGGCCGAACCATCCCATGGTATGCATTTCTTTACAACCGGGCGAATCACGCGATCAGCCACGTGGTTCCTTCGATGGCTGTCGCCTCAATTGGGCTCAACAGTTGGTGGGGCTTGCCCGTACGAACTGCGGTCTACGTGCTGGCTGCAGTAGGGCTCAACTACGTCCTTGCCGGTCTGGGAATGTCTTACGTCAGGCGGGCTTCGATTCTGACAACAATCGTTGACAACGTAGGCGCTTCAACCCTACTGGTCACGCTCGCCCTGAGCTTTTCAGGCGGCATTATCTATCTCCTACTTGATAGAGGCGCGGCCGGCTACATCATGGCCTCCGGACTTTTTGGCTTCGTGTTGGCTGTCCGTGGTGGCTTTGGCAACGCGCAACGCCAGACGCTGCTGAAGGATCAGACCCTGGATCTGATGGCCCAAGCGCTTGACCAGCGCGATCGTTACACCGAGAAACATTCAATTCGCGTCTCGGAGCTTGCGGGGAAGCTGGCGGAGCATCTGGAGCTCGGCGATCGCGAGTGCGAGCGGATTCGCACCGCTGGTTCGCTCCATGATCTCGGGAAGATAGGCATACGCGACGTCATCCTCGACAAGCCAGGTCCGCTTGATGAGCAAGAGTGGGAAATCATGCGGAACCACCCGGATATCGGCGCCGACATGATCGCCCAGCATGCAGCTCTCGAAGAAGTCGCGCCCCTGGTCAGGCACCATCACGAAAGATGGGACGGAAGCGGATACCCGATGGGGCTCAAAGGCGACGTCATTCCCTTTGGCGCACGAATCCTCGCGGTAGCGGATTCATTTGACACCATCACGGGCGCGCGTCTCTACAGGCGCTCAATGATGACCTCGATCGAAGGAGTGGAGGACATCAGCAAGCGTGCCAATCAGTGGTACGACCCGAACGTCGTGGATGCTCTCCGCGAGATGCACGGCCTCAAGCCGCTGGACCTGGCGGATCGCCCGCAGGTGCCTCGCCGGATCCCCGCCCTGCGCGTGCTTCGAACGAATGCAGGATTTGCCAGCCTGATCACGGCGATTGGGATCTCCTCGCTTGGCGATCCGCTGACTCAGGTCGCGACGCTGGTTTCGATCTACTTCGCAACCCATGATCCAAGGTTTGTCGCTCTTGGTTTCATCGTCCAAGCAATCGGAACGGTACTGATGAGCGCCGCGTTTGGAGGTGTTGCCGATAGGATGCCTCGGCGTGGGCTGGTCGTCGGACTCGAGCTGGCCAGGGCGGCGATCCTCCTGGTTACACCTCTGGCCATTTCTTCGCGACTCCTCAACGGCGGCTCGGGTCCGGCCTCGTGGTGGCTGATCTTTCCCATCCTGTTCGTGCTCGCACTGATCAATGCGATCGTGCAGCCGGCCAAGCAGGCCGCCGTCCCCAGCTTGGTGCCGGCGGGGCAGGTGGGCAAGGCAAATGCGATGGTCGCGGCCACGACTATGTTGGCGGGGGCTGTCGGCTTCGGGTTGGCCGGATTGATACTCCTGTACACACCGAGGTCCACCAACCTGCTTTTCGTGGCTGACGCAATTACCTTCGCCCTGGCCGCCGCGACAATTTTTGGAATCCCCAGCCTCGGTGGAGGCTCGCGCGCGGCGCGAGTCTCGGGTGCGTTACGTCGCTCGTGGGCAGTCGTGAACGCGCGGCCTCACCTCGTCGTCGGAACACTCGCAGCTTTTCTGATCCCAATGAGTTTTCCCGCCCTACTGGCTCTCGCCTACCTCCACGGGGGCAACACGTACGGTGGCCAGACGTACTCGACCCTGGAGCTGGTGCTTTCGGTCGGGATCCTTGTAGGAACGATTGCGGTCGCTAGAGTCGGTGCAATCGGCTCTATGCGCACAGCCGGGTTTGGTTTGCTCCTCACCGGGGCGTTCTCGGTGGTAATCGCATTTAGTCCGCCGAGCGGTCACGGCAGCATCGGAGGTATCGACTCATCGCTTTTCCTCATCGGGCCCGCGCTATTCCTCGCATCAGTTGGCAACCCGATATATTCGGTCGCCAATCAGACCGCAATTGTCGAAGAGGCGGACCAATTCAATCGGGGATCGCTGATGGCGACTCGGTATGGCCTGGTTCAGACGGCCAGTGTTGTCGGTACGGCTGTCGGTGGCTTGATCGCCAGGGTGAGCCCGTCTGGGGCTTACGGTGTGCTTGGGGTTGGGCTCATTGTCCTTGCCCTGTATGCGATTGCCGCCGGGCGGAGCACGTCCAATCCCCTCCACGGCGCTGCCTACGAGGAGGCGGCCCTTCGGGCCGCGGCCCAGCCTCAGGCAAAAGCCTAACCGGGTTCTCGGTACCGACTTCCTCGTCATACTGCGGTGATTGCGTAACGTGCGTTCAAGCCCCCGTGGCGCTCCCCACGAGAGCGAACCCGAGGCGCCGACTCCTATAGCGGCGGTAACGGTTTCGTCCTGGGCTGCGCTCGATCCGAAGCGACGGCGACGCTACCTCCAGATCAGCTTCGGCTTCGCAGCGATGGTCATCGCGGTTGTCGTGCTCTACCTGATGCGCGACTTCCTCGGCGCCTTCGTGTTGGGGGCCGCGATAGCGTTTCTGGTCCAGCCTGCCGTCACCCGCCTCGTTGCGGTCGGGATTCCGCGCGTGGTGGCTATCATCCTCGTCTTCGTGGTGATCATCATCGCGTTGGCCGGCCTGGTCCTGTTGATCGTGCCGCTGGTGGTCAACGAGGTCGGGCAGCTGCAGCTGCAGATTCCAAACCTTGCGAGCGCCGCTCAGAACCGTATCAACAGCTTGCAGGGCGCGCCCGTCCAGATCCTCGGGATCAAAGTCGACATCAAAGGGACGACGGACACGATCAACTCGCACCTGAAGGAGTACCTGCTAGGTCAGGCCGGCAACGCCGTCACGATCGGACTGACCGCCCTAACCACCGCGCTGCAGCTCCTGCTCATGTTCATCGTCGCCTTCCTCCTGGCGCTCGACGCCGCTGCCGTCCGGCGGGTCCTGCGCAGGCTGGTACCGAACGACTACCGGACGGATTTCGATCAGATCTGGCGCAAGGTTCGCAAGATGATGTACGCGTACGTTCGGGGCCAGCTGATCATCGCGGCGATGATCGGCATCCTGTCAGGCATAGCTTGCGCGGTCCTGGGCCTCGCGGATCCCGTGGCGCTCGGGCTGATCGCCGGCATCACGGCCTTGATTCCATATCTCGGGCCCTTCATCGGCGCGATTCCCGCGATTCTGGTGGGACTCGCGGTGAGTCCGCTGAAGGCGCTTCTCATCGCGGTTGTCTACTTCCTGATCTCGAACGTGATCCTCAACTTCGTCTACCCGAAAGTCATGGGCGATGCGGTGCGGCTGCCTCCGATACTCGTCATCGTCGCTTTCATCGCCGGCTTCAGCTGGGCCGGCATCCTCGGGATGTTCGTGGCGGTTCCCATCGCCGCGACGCTGCGTATCCTGTTCGATCACATCTATCCACGCCTGTATGAGAAGCCCGCTTGAAGATCGCAATCGTTTCGGACATCCACGCCAACTGGCAGGCGCTGGAGGCAGTCCTTCGGGACTGTCCGACAGTGGATTCGACCCTATGCCTGGGTGACGTCGTCGGGTACGGCGGTGACCCGAAGCGCTGCGTCGACGAGGTCATGAACCGCGGCTGGCCGACACTGGTCGGCAACCACGATCGGGCCTGCACCGACCCCGAGATCCTCGAGTGGTTCAACGAGGATGCGGCTTCAGTCGTGCGCTGGACCATCGACGTGGTCGGGAACGAACGCCTGGACTGGTTGCGCGAACTCCCCGACAGCAAGGTCGAGCACGACGTGCTGCTCGTCCACGCGAGCCCACGCGACCACATCTATGAGTATGTGCTCGACACTGCGGTCGCCCACGCAAACCTGGAGCTGCTCGACGGCGGCCTCTGCTTCCACGGGCACACCCACGTGCCGGGCATCTTCGGCCTTGCCGAGGGCGGGGTCACCCACGAGTATCGCGTCGACACCTTCTCCCTTAGAGGACCCGCGCTCGTGAATCCCGGGAGCGTGGGCCAGCCGCGTGACGGCAGCCCGACGGCCAGCTACGGGGTGTGGGACACGGACAAGGAAACATTCGAGTTCCGCCGTATCCGCTATGACATCAAGGGCGCGCAACGGGCGATCAGGAAGGCAAAGTTGCCAGAGCGCTTCGCACTTCGCCTCGAAACCGGGCGATGAGCCCGCGCCCCACCCGGCGGTGGCGGCGCCTTGGGTACGCCGCCGCGGCCGGTGCCGGCGTGGGCTCCCTCCTCTTCTGGTCCGCTTACTGGGTCAACTTCATCCGGGGCAATCTCGCCGGTCCTGACTTCTTCTCGTTCTACTCGGCCGCGCGACTGTATGTCATGAGAGGCGGTTCAGCGGTCTACGACCTTGGCCTGCAGAAGCAATTCGAGCTGCAGGTCACCGGGCAGGCCCCGGATCGCTTCATCGTCTTGCCCTATTTCCACCCTCCGTACTACACGATGCTGATCGCGCCTTTGGCGGCGCTGAGCTACCGCAATGCCTATTACGCGATGGCCGCGTTCAACGTGCTACTGGCCGTCGTTCTGATCGCGATCCTCGTGCGCAACAGCTTGAGCATCCACGGTCGCGCCGCCGTGATCGCCACCGCCATGATCGGTGGCTTCTTCCCTCTCTTTGTCACCGTGTTGCAGGGCCAATCCGACCTGGTCGTCGTCGTTCCGCTTGCCGCCGCATACACCGCATGGGCGCGCGGCCGCATGGGATGGGCCGGTGTGTTCAGCGCTCTCGCCCTGGCCAAGCCTCAGCTGCTGCTCCTCATACCCGTTCTTTTCATCGCGCGCCGTGCGTGGCGCGCTCTCGTGGGTTTCGTTGCGGTGGTGGCCGCGCTGGGAATCGTCTCGGTGGCCGGCTTTGGTTTCAGCGCCGTGTCGGGTTATCTGAGCTCCGTTGTGACGTGGGCGATCGGCGGCCGGTTGCCGGGGAATGGCCAGCTCGTTTACACGGACACGGCGGTCTACTCGCTGCGCAACATCCTGGAGGCCGTGCCTGGAGGTGGTAAGGCGATCGCTCTCGCGGTCCTCGTGGTCCTGCTGGCGATCGTTGCGCTTTCGCTGAGCTGGCGACCGGACAAGCCGCGGCTGGATTTCGCGCTGGCCGTCGCCGCTTCACTGGTGCTCAGCCCTCACCAGAACATCCATGACCTCGCGCTGCTTATCATCCCCGGATTCGCACTGGCCGACCTGGCGCTGGCCGGGCAGCTGCGGTGGCCACGGGCCGCCGCTCTGGTATTAGGGGTTTCGTACACGGCGATCAACCTGACGCTGACGGTCAACCTCTGGGCCGCCGCCGCCGGAGCGCTGCTCGTTGCCGTTTACCTAACGGTCGAACGCATGGCCGTGCGGCCGGATCCGATCCCTCTTGGAGAGCTCACCTGGAGCGGGCCGCGGCCTCGTCGTGTGATCGTCCTACCCGCGTACCGCGCCGCGAAGACGTTGGTCGAAGTCGTCGGGGAAATTCCACAGGGACATGCAGACCGAATCCTGCTCGTCGACGACGCCAGTGCCGACGCCACGGTCAGCGTCGCCACCGCGCTGAGCCTCGACGTGATCCGCCACAAACGCAACCTCGGTTATGGCGGCAACCAGAAGACGTGTTACCGGCAGGCCCTTCAGATGGGAGCCGATGTGGTCGTGATGCTTCACCCCGACGGGCAGTACGACCCGGCGATCATTCCCAACCTGTGCCGCGTCATCGAGGAAGGCGAGGCCGACATCGTGCTGGGATCTCGATGGCTGGGTCTGGATCCGGCCAAAGCCGGCATGCCGTGGTGGAAGCGCCTGGGAAATCGATTCCTGACCGGTTCTGAGAACCGCGTGCTCGGCCTCCACTTGTCCGAATACCACACCGGATATCGCGCGTACTCGAGGCGGTTTCTCGAGGCGATTCCGTTTCTCGAGAACAGCAACGACTTCGTGTTCGACACCCAGGTGTTGATCCAGGCCGCCGCGTTTGGTTTCAGGATCGGCGAGGTCCCCGCGATCGGGAAATACCACGAGGATGCAAGCTCGGTCAGCTTCGGGACGTCAACCGTCTACGGGCTGAAGACGCTGGCCGCGCTCGCTCGCTACGTGAGCCACCGCGCGGGCTTCAGGTGCGCGTGGCTGACGCCGGTGTCAGATGCCGACAAACAGGCGCTTCCGGTAGGCCAGGTAGCCCACCACGGCAATGTTCAGTAGCAGCGCCCCCACCCTGAACCACGTGATGTGGTCGATGACCTCGTAGACCTCGTACGGGATCAAGATGCTGGTTGCGATCACCGTGAGGTACTCCGCCCACCGCCTCCTCATCGCCAAGCCCACGCCCTCGGTGCCTTCGAGCAGCGCGTAAGCAATAGCCCCGATGGCCAGCACGTCAACGTGGCTGAACGACCCGATGAACAGGACCAGGCGAAACAGGAGCAGCTCGATGAAGCCTTCTCCCGCATCGAGGTTGAGCTCATCGCGCGCGTATTGCGCCCAGGTGGTGAGCAGTCCTTTTTCGCCGGCCACGAGGAGGCCGATCGCCAGTGCGATCAGCACGCCGGCTTTGACGAGGCGCTCGACGATGATGACCTTGATAAACGCGTCGTGTTCCCCGCCGATGCGTCCCAGCTCGGCCCAGAAGCGGGCAAAGTAGTGCGGCCGCCGCGGGCCCACTTCGGTCATGGTCCCTGACCTTAACAACCTGCATTGTCAAGGACGGTTGAACTGCCTACGCTTCGACTCCAGGCTCGGCAGGCTGGGGGAGGGAGCGGCCGGGAGAGGGAGGGCCCGCGAAGGGCCAACTGTGCGCAGGGGCCTGGTGCGGGGCGTCAGGAGGGGTGTTCGCGGTGCTCCCGGAACAGCATCACCCGGCAGTTCGCGTTCTTCAACACGTAGGGCACCGTCTTGCCGAGGTTGAAGTCGCCGAAGCGGCGCTTGTAAGGCAGCCCCATGACGATCAGGTCCGCGCCCCACTCGACCGCCTCGTCGACAAGGGCCGGGCCCGTATCGCGTGCCTGGACCAGCTCCGTTTCCACCTGCAGCAGGGACTCCGCCGCCAGCTGCTCGACCTCGTCGAGGATCTTCTCCCCGCGCTCGACCACCTCGTCCAGGACCGCGCCCAACGGCAGGGACCGGTTCACCTCGATGATGTGCACCCCATAGAGGCGCCCGCCCTGCGGATCCGTCATCCGGCAGGCGAGTCGAACCGTCTCCGCGTCGATCCCCTGGCCCCCCACGGCGACCAGCACCTTCTTTGAGGTGGGTGGATGCGAGTGGTCGGCCATCAGTGCTGCGGACCCCTGCGCAGCCGCCTGACCAGCACGTAGGCGGCGAACGCCCAGGAGATGAAGACCGTCACCAAGGCGATCCCCCGGGATCCGGAATCGAGGGCGGGGTGACCGGCCAGGTAGACGAGCACCCACAGACCGATGCCAAGTGCCATGACGCCCATGAACGTGAAAGGAAACCGCAAGCGTCCAAATCCTAACAAGCTCCGGCGAAGGCGCCGCGAGTGCGTCCCTATAATCAACCAGCCTTGAAGGTTGTGATCGTTGGGTGTGGGCGGGTCGGTTCCCAGATCGCTTCGGAAATGGACCGGGCCGGCCACCAGGTGGTCATCATCGACCGTGACCCGAACCAGTTCTCCCGTGCC
>DAIPXW010000079.1:0-7941 GCA_036783075.1 Candidatus Dormiibacterota bacterium
CGTCGAATCGATGGTTACCTGTACTCGCCTCCGGGGGCTTCCGCAACTGAAAAAGCACCCGGCGTCATGTGGATACACGGCGGTCCGACGAGCCAGTTCTCAGACACCTTCCAGCCGTGGGTGCAGTTTTTCGCTCAGCGTGGTTACGCGCTCTTGCTGCCCAACATCCGGGGCAGCTCGGGCTACGGCAAAGAGTTCGAAGACCTCAACAACCGTGATTGGGGTCATGACGACCTCAAGGACGTGTTGGCGGGTGTCGAGTACCTGAAAACGCTTGGCATCGTCGAGGGCGATCGAATCGGGATTCACGGCACCAGCTACGGCGGCTGCATGACGATGTCGGCGATCGCCTGGGCACCAGGAGTGTTCATGGCAGCGATTCCCCACGCCGGCTACGGGGACTGGGAGGCGATGTTCGCGGAGCAGGAGCTGAGGCACCTGCAGCTGCTCCGATACGAGTTCGGCACGTATCCCGAATCCGCCGACGTGTATCGCCGCTGTTCCCCGTTTCACGACATCGCGGCCATCGAAACGCCCACGTTCATCGTGCATGGCGAAGGCCGCCTGCCCAGGTCCGCCGCCTCCCGGCAGTTTGCAGAGGAAATGCGGCGCCTTTACAAGCCGGTTCGCTACCGCGTCTATGACGGCGAGTGTTATTACGTCCGAACCACCGAAGGCGTGGAGCGGATGCTGTCGGACATGTTGATGTTCCTGGACGAGCACCTCAAGGGCGAGCAGCCTGCGGGCTGAATCGGCCGTCTCGCCCGTTGCCTGGTCATCTGCTGACGATGCGCGCGATGTGCTTCACGTGCGATCGCTCGTGGTTGGCTAGCCACCGGGCGTACTCCAGCACGGTCCGCTCGCGTGGCCTTCCGGCCCCCGTAACCGTCGCGCCACGTGACCAGCCTGCCTCCGGCAAGGGTCGTAACAGTGCCAACAGCTCGGCTCGCTGCTCTGCAAAGGCGTGCAGGGAGGGCGTGAATTCCAGCTCCGGATAGTTGGTCCTTCTGATCCAGGTCGTGGGATTCATCGCTCGGATCGTCGGCCGGTCTTCCGCGATGATCATCGCGATGTACCTGCCCCACATGTCAGAGCAGGAACGTAGGTGGGCGAGAACATCATTGACGGACCATTCGTCGGGGCTCCGTGGACTGTGCAGTCGAGCTCGCGGCAGACCTGCGGTAAGAGCGGCGATCTGCTCCGGTTGCTCCCGGAGCTGAGTCAGGACCTGGTCGATCGTCAGGGGGCGGTCATACATCGGGACATTTAAGTGGTTCGAGTCCAACGCCACGCACCTTCCCCGGTGGCCGGCTCAAGGCGCTTTCAAGAACTGCCTGAAGGACGCGTCACTCAAAAGGAGGACGAGCCACATGACGCTGGTTATGAGGCCGATGACCCCGAGGACCAGACCCGCCGCGGCAATGCCGCCGCCCCCGAGCGTGCCGGCGCTGGATCGTATTCGCCTGCGGGAGGTGAAACCGGCGATCGCTGCAGCGGGACCGAACACGACGCCGAGGCATGCAATTGAGCAGACGAGTGAGACGATGCCCATGACCAGTGCAGCGATGGCCAGTCCGTCGGTAGCGCGAGTTGTGTTGGCCATCTCGGCGTCGATCTCCTGACGGGCTGGCGAACTCGGAGTATCGGCCAAGTCTAGTCCTCACTAGTTGCAAAGGAGGTACGACATGACACCGGCTGAGCGCTCCCGGGCCTGATCGCTGGCGAGGGTTGGGCGCCAGGCGCCGCTACTCCACGCAGAACTCATTTCCTTCGGGGTCTGCAAGCACGACCCAGCCACCGGGCGTCAGCTCACGCCGATCGTCGACGACGGACGCTCCCAGTCGGAGCAACCGTTCAACCTCACGGTCTTGATCACGGGCTACGGGTAACACATCGAGGTGGACTCGATTCTTCACGGCTTTGGGTTCGGGCACGGTGACGAACACGAGCCGCGGCAGCCCCTTGTCCGGCGGACCCGCCACCCAATAGTCGTTGCCGGGTGAGCTCACCTTCTCCAGGGGATATCCGGTAATAGCGCTCCAGAACTCCGCGACGGCTCCGGAGTAATTGCAATCGAAAGTCACGTTCAGAACTGCTGAATACATGGCGTACTCCGCTCAAAGCCAGCCGTCGTATCGCCGAGTCTAGGGGTTGAGTCCACCGAGGCCGCGTCTGGCCTGCTCGGGACTAGACTGCGGCCCGTGCGGATCAAGCGGGGTGCGATCGCCAGCCTTCTCGCGCCGTTCTTGCTCGGTTTGATCGTGGTTGGATTCGCGGCGTGTGAGCTGCCGACACGGGGGATCTCGCCGGCTGCCGGGGTCCTGGTTGACGCTGGCGGTTCAGGAGGAGGCGGTCAGACGACTGAAGTGTTCACTGTGGACGGCGCCTGGAATCTCCGGTGGTCTTATGACTGCTCGCCCAGCCTCGGCAACCTGTTCCGAAAGGTTGATCACTGTGACTTCTTCCTGACCGTCAAGCAGATGTCCGATTGTCAGGTCTCGCCGGAGAATCAGGGCATCAGCCAGCACCTTGTAAAGGATCAGGGCGTGGTCCATTACCACGCGGGCGGAACGTTCTACTTCGTGGTTGAGTCGGATGGCAGTTGGACGGCCACCGTCACCGGATCGGGGCGGGCGTCGGGAGTCGGTCCGGCACCCCACTGCAGCGAAGGGTAAGAACCCGGAGGCTGACGATCCGTAGAGCTTCCGTACGGAACCCGCGCCCCACCACCATGACTGGCGATCCGCTGTCCCCTCGGGGAAAGAGCTACCTCCGCACCCGGTGGAGACAGCAGATCATCCTCAGTGTCAGGCCCAGCTGTCCCGTGAACAATGGAGCGTCTGTCCCGGTCGTGATATCAACGGCCGTGCGGCGTTTGTCCTACCCCTATGGCGGTTGAACCATGGTCGTGGGCCCGGGTTGGGCCCACTGTCCAGGGATGGCACGTGCTCTCAAGACCACCGCAATCGGTGGTCGGTACCGAACTGCCGGCGTCGCGCGAGAAGCCGTGGATCGAATGACATGCGTTCTGCGTCTGCTCCACCTGATCCCGTGCGACCACCGGCACGCTTACATAGCCGGCACCATTCGCATCTGCGAGATGTGCGGCAACGTCTGGAGGCAACAGGCCCGGCCGATCAAACCAACTCACCTGGCGAGGCGATCGCGCTAAAAGCACCGGCTTTGGGGATCACGCGGCTGCGGCGCCAGTGAACGAACATCACTGTGCGGCCGGGCAGGGTCAGCGCCGCGGCTGCGAGAGCGAGGGGCTCAGCACCTTGTCGAGAGCGGCGCCGATCGCTTGCGTGTGCTCATCACTTTCAAAGTCGAGCAGCGGATTCGGAGCGA
This sequence comes from Candidatus Dormiibacterota bacterium, assembly GCA_036783075.1. Classification (GTDB taxonomy): domain Bacteria; phylum Chloroflexota; class Dormibacteria; order Dormibacterales; family Dormibacteraceae; genus Palsa-870. The sequence continues at coordinate 3,349 of DAIPXW010000079.1, forward strand.
GGAGATGCTCGGCGATCACGCCGCTGCGGCGCGTGTAAACGGCGGGGTAGAGATCGTCGCGGCCGTTGGACTCGAGCGCCACGGCCACCGCGTCGGGACCTCCGCTGTCGAGGAAGTGGGCCAACGGCACGATGCCCTCGTCGACGATGCCGCGCGCGGCATCGAGCGACAGCACCCGCGCCAGATAGGACCGCTGGTGCCACAGCTCAGGGCCGCGGCTCGCCTCGGCAAGAAGGAAGGGGAGGACCTGATCCGCCTCGACCTGGCGCCGCGGCAGCTTCAAGCCGAACCGTGTTTCAGCGAGATGGAAGGCCAGCACGCGAGCGTTGTAGCGATGGCCCTGTACCGCACCCGAGTTGCTAGGGATGCCGTGCTTCTTCAGACCTTGCGAACCTTGCGTGATCGTCCCGGCAAAGTAGATTCCAGGGACCGTGGCGCTCTCCCAGAAAGGTGTCTGCGCCGGCAGCCCGCTCTGGCCGAAGGTCGCCACGCCGAGCTGCGGCAAGTCGCGCAGCGGGCTCGTGAACCCGGTCGCCGCGATCACGTCGTCGACCTCGAAGTTGAGCACCCCGTTGTCGCGCGCGCTTCGGGTGCGGACCTGATATCCGCCACCGGCCCGCTTCACCTCTTCGATCGAGGCGTCGAGGATGACCACCCCGCCTGCGAGCACCGAATCCTCGTAAGGCTGAACGTAACGGGCCCGCACACCGACCAGCGAGTGCGTGTTGACGGACAGCTTGGTCGGGCTGGGCGAGGCGAGCACTATCTGGCGCGCCCAGGGCAGCAGGCCGGTCGCGATCTCGAATCCCGAGTTCTGCTTGCCGACGATGAAGACCCGGCGGTCGGCATATGTCTCGGCCTGACGCAGCTCACCGTAATGAGGCACGGAGTCGAGCCCGGCGGTCGGCGGCCTCCAGGGCTGCGCCACGCCCACCGCGAAGACGACCAGCGGGGCCCGGTACTCGCCGTCGGAAGTGCCGAGGACGAAGTCGTCGCCCTCGCGCCGTGTCGCCTCCCATCGGCAGCCGTAACGCACAAGGACGCCAGTCCCCTCGGCGAAGGCCGCAAGGCCGCGTTCCATCTCAGGCCGCGAGGGGAAATATGAGGTGCCGTCCATCAAGAGCGGCATCAATGCCCGGTTGGCGTCCTCCTCAGCCAGGAGGCTGTTCCAGTCGTATCGCTCATAGCCCCGTGAGACGCGATCCAGGCCTGTGTACGGCTTGGTCCAGCTGAGCATCCTCTGGAACACGGGCCAGCGGCGGAACATGCCGCCGGGCGCGGGGTCGTCGGAGAGCACCGCATGCTCGATCCCGAGCCGGCGGAGGCAGTACGTCAGCTGCAAGCCGCCGGGACCGCTGCCGACGACGACAAGCGGGTAGCGCCCAGGCGGAAAAGGCTTCTCCGTCAGCTCAGCCACTTGGTCGTGTTTCGCACCTTGCGCGCCTCACCCTGAAGCAACCGGAACATCACGGTGGGGTTCGCCATCAGGAAGCCCTGGACCTCCGAGCTCGCGAGGACCAGGCAGCGCAGCGGGCTGATGGCCACGATGTCGGCCGTGGGGGCCTCGCCGAGGAGGCAGGAGATCTCCCCGAAATAGTCGCCCGCGTTGAGGGTCGCGCGATCGACGCCGTCGATCCGGATGGCGGCCACGCCGTCCAGCACTATGTAGAGACCGGAACCGCTGAGCCCCTGCCGCAGGACCCTTTCCCCCTCGGCGAACCACTGCTCGGCGAGCGAGTGCACGACCCGCTCGCGCTGGGGCGTGGAAAGGTCCGCGAACAGGGCGAACCCCGCAATCCTGTCAACGACGTCCTCTGCCATTCATGCCTCCAAGCCGAAGCGGATCTTGCACCGGCGTACCGGGTCGCACGCCACGCTCACGCCTCCGCGACCACCATAACGTCTGCGAAAAGGTAGATCCGGCGCTCACCGGTCCGAAACGACCTACCCGGGCTGCTGCGACGAGTCGCGAGCGGCCTTCAGGGAAGGGAAAGAGCGAACATATGACACGTTTTGGCGGGACCGGTGGAAGAAAGAGCGTTCTCCAAGTTGCAGGAAGGGCTGCTCGTCCTCGCCGACATCTCGGGCTACACGGCTTTTGTGACCCAGACGGAGGTGGATCACAGCTGGGAGATCTTGCACGAGCTGCTGGAGGTGATCGTGCTCAGCGCGCAGGGCAAACTGGACGTGTCGCAGGTCGAAGGCGACGCCATCCTGTTCATCAGCGGCCTCGATGACGAAGAGGTCGTCAGGGCGGTGGAAAGCACCTTCATCAGTTTCCACAGACGACGGCGTGACATGGTGGCGGTGACCACGTGCCCGTGCAACGCATGCCAGAACGTCGGCATCCTCAAGCTCAAGTTCGTCGTCCACCACGGCCAGTTCTCGCGCCAGCGGTTGGGGGGAGTGGAGCAGCTGCACGGCAGCGACGTCATCGTCCCCCACCGGCTGGTCAAGAACACGGTCCCGATCAAGGAGTACCTGCTCGCAACCGAGGCGGTGCTGAGCAGGTTGAGTGAGGAGAGGCAGAAGAGATTCATTCCATACGAGGAGAAATACGACCTCGGCGTGGTGAAAGCCGGTTACGAGCCGCTCGGCCGGTTGTGGGAGCAAGAGCTGGCCGGCGAGCGCACAGAGGTGAAGCCAGAGGAAGCGATCATCGACAGCCTCGTCATCGTCGATGCGCCGATCGACGTGGTCGGTGAGCGGATGCTGCGCCCCGAAGTGATCCAGCGCTACATGTTGGCCACCAAGGTCGAGCCGTTCGCCGGCGCCCGAGGCGGCGAGCTGGGAAGTGTGTTCCACTGCCACCACGGATATGGCGTCAATTTCCTTCGCGTGGCCTCGGTCGACAAAGGGCGCCAGGTGACGCTGGCCAACACCGGCGCCGCCGGCGAGATGTACCTCACCATGCACCTGGCAAGCGAAGGCGCGGACAAGACCCGGATACGGCGGCTGTGGTGGTGGGAGCAGCCGGCGGACGAAGAGGCCGCGGCGGGCACCAGGAAGGTGGTTCAGGCGGTGGCTAAAGACGGAGATGACGCGATGCGGACGGCGTTCAGGTGAGGCCAGACCCAGGAGGCGACATGGCAACAGGAAGGAACAGGGCAATCTCGTCGAAACTGCGGCTCGTGGAGGAGACATTGCCGCGTTGGATGACGATGCTTGCCGCCCTCGCGGTCTTGACCGCCTGCGGAGGTTCCGGCGTCGCATCGCCGTCGGCGGCCGCCTCCACCCCGTCGCCAATCGGGTCGCCGATTGCGCTCCCCACGGTCACGGCGGCACCGCGTTCCTGCCCGACCGGCGCCACTGTCGGAGCCGCACTCGGGATCACCTTACCGAAGCCCGTCGGTGTCGCCGGCAATGGGTCAACACAGCTTCCAGCCGGAGCGACCGGGGTGGCTTGCGAGTACCCGGGCAAGTCCCTGAACGTGATCATCGAGCTGATCAGCAACATCGATCCGTCCAACATCGCGCAGTTCAGCAACCGGTTCCCGGTCCCGTTCAAGACCGTGACCGGAGTGGGGGACCAGGCTCGGTCGTTCGCTGTGTCCCTAGGCGGCGGAAAGGACAACGAGGGCGTCGTGGCGACAAAGGGCAGAAATCTTGTGGCCATCACCGCCACTGCCACGCCGGCGTCGCTGGCTCAGCTCGAGGCTCTGGTCAACCAGCTCCTTTAGCTCAGATCTGACCGCCGGCTCAAGCGGCCGGCCGCCGTCGGTGGATCAGCTGGGGTAGATCGCCACGTGCCAGCGGCAGCGAGGGTCGATCGATGTGACGCGGATCTGGAAGTTGCCGCCGTGGGCCATGATGCCGTCGGAGCTATCGGTCCAGGGACCGGCTCCGCTATCCGTGTCGGGACCTGCGGTTCCGTCGATCAAGACCTCGTTGAACGTGACGTTCGGCCCCATTCCGCCTTCTCCGTAGTCCAGCTCGTTCGGGCACGTGGCGGCGAAGCCAAGTTGCCAGTTGTCGCCGGTCATGAACCGACTCGTTCCTGGGGGTAAGGTCACGTTCCCGCAGCCCTGCCAGTTGAGCGTTGCGTCGACGTGGACGCCGACTCCAGGAGGGCCGACACTGCCCAACGGGTGCTGCCCGGCGGCATAAGGGGGGCACGTGGACAGATTGATCGAGCCGGCGGCGGTCGGAGTTGCGGCCGGCGTCGGCGTCGGGGAGGGCGATGCGGCCGGCGATGGAGTGGGGGTCGGCGCAGAAGGCGAGGCCGCGGAGCCTGGCGTGCCGGAGGCTTGCCCGGTGGACCCTGAAGAGCCGCCACAAGCGGCGAGCAGCAGCACCACCACGGTGGCGGCCGTCAGCTTCGCAACGCGCGGGACCTCCCTCATGGAACGCCGAATCTTCCCATGCCCGTGCGTTTGCTCGCTCGGCGAACGGCCCCTCGAGCTTCTTCCCGCGGCTGGACGTGATTCGCCGGCCGGTACCCTGCGTCGCGTGAGCCTGAGGGCCGCCGGCCATCCATTCGACGAGCTACACCGAGCCGCTCAAGCTCAGCCAGATGGCCTCCGAACGCCTGACCGGCTCGGCCTCCGCTTACGAGGAGGATCACCGCGTTCCGCTCGAGCTTGGAGGTTCCCC
>DAIPXW010000080.1:0-7915 GCA_036783075.1 Candidatus Dormiibacterota bacterium
GCCAATGGATCGAGGACGGCGTCGTGGTTGGGGGTTCCATCGCTCCACGACACAGCCAGGGCCGCCCCGAGCACACCCGCCAACGCGACTCCGCCGACCACCCCGGCCGGCAGATGCACACGCCGGCCCATGGACGACGGCCAGATCCTGACCATCGGGCTCCGCTTACGCGGTGCGGCGGCGGCGCCTTCGGCTTGTGACGCCCAGTGCCAGGGCTCCGGCGCCGCTGCCCAAGCCGATCACGAGCAGCCAGGGGATCTCTCCGAGCAGCTCAGACGGAACCCCCAGCGTCGCCGGCAATATGTTTCCCAACGGCGGGGGTACGTACGTCGGCACCCCGTAGCCGCATCCACTCGGCTGGATGATGCGGTTGGTGTCCAGGGTGACCGCGCCCGTCTGCGCCATGGCTCGGCCGTTGAGCGTCGCGCCGGTCTGCATCGCGATCGATGCCCCGGCCATGATGTTGCCCACGAAAGTGGTCGACGTGGCGATCGTCGCCGAGGTGCCGACCGCCCAGAAGATGTCACAGGGCTGAGCGCCGCCGATGAGAACGACCCTGGCTCCGGAGGCGGTGATCAACGTGGTGGCCGGCATCTGGAAGATGTAGACGCCCGCGCCGTTCAACGTCAGCGTGCCGGTCAGCGTCGGCGAAACGGTCTGGCAGTAAACGCCTGGAACCAGCGTCTTGCCACCGAGGTTGACTCCGGTGTAGTTGTTCCCGCCAGGGCACGGTTGACCCATCGCGTTGGTGAATGCGGCGGTCAAGTTGGTCTTGGCGGTGGTGGCCACCGCGTCGGCCTTGTGCTGCACGCCCGAGGTTCCAGGCGGGAACCCTGTCACGGCGCTGCCGGGGGCCACTCCAAGCAAGCCGGTTATCCAGCTCGGCCCGGTGTTCGTGACGGTGGTGCCGCCCAGCACCGCAAAGTTGCCGGCGGTCGCGAGACCGGGGTCGGTTGCCGCCAGCGCTGATAGAGGGGTCACCACGGCCACGATGGCCGCCAGCGAGAGGGGAAGCAGCAGCCGGCGTATCGAACTCATGCGGTCATCCTCCGTTGGAATGCATAACAAAATCCATAAACGGTTCAATGGTGCGCCTTTTGAGCGGGCCGTGGGAGCCCGCACCCTGACGGCCACTGCTCGGTGCAGGTGCCATGCCGCAGCAATGGTCGAGGCCGTGGCAGTGGCCGCTGGCGATGCGGTCGGACGCGTTCCCGAGGTGGCCAGGATCGCCGAGCGGACGTAACAATCTCAGCAACAACCGCACGCGTTAGCGCCTCCACAAGCCGGGCGACCGCGGTCGCCTTTACGGCAGTGGGCTACGGGCCGACGACCTCGGTACCGCACGAGTGTGAAGCGGCGCCGACGGCTGCGGCGTCGGCCGTCAGGGGAGCGCTCGTCCTCTTGAACTGGGCAACGCCCTGGTTGACGGCGGGCGCCGAGTTGTCGGTGTAACCCTTGAGACCCGTCTGGAGAGCGGCGTCGGTGACCACCAGGTCGGCCCGAAGCTTCGTGACCTGCGCCGCGATGCACGCCGGGACTGTCTCGCGGTCGATCGCCGCCAGCACGACCTTCACCTGCTTGTCCGCTGCAGCGATCGCGTTCTGACAGCTCGACGTCAGGAGCCCGACGCAGGTCTCTTTCAGCACCGGGACAGTAGGCGCCAAAGCGCTCATCGCCGGCGTCAGCTCAATGCGCACGAAGCGATCGGAGCGGGCATAGTCGGACCGCGTGGCGAGAGGAGGCAGGCCTGCTGCGGCCGGCGCGGCATCGGATCCGCCGGCCCACGGCCACACGATGAACGGGGCCATCGAGTTCACCAGGATGATCGCGGTCACCAGGACGACCAGCCCGGCAACCCAGTAGAGGTATTTGTTGATGCCGGTCGACTTGACCTGCCACAGCGGAGGGGCGGCCACGTCCGCGACCGCGTAAACCGGTACCGGATAGGCCATCACCGGCTCGGGCTCGGTCATCACGGCCTGCGCCGGCTCGGCCGCAGGCTCGGATGGAGCGACCTGGATCGAGTTCCAGTTTGGAAACACCGAGCGGTGCGTGCCGACCGGCTGCCATTCGATGCCGTTCCAAACCCACTGCCCATCCGGCGACATCTGTGGCGGGCGCTCTGGCGGGCTCGAGTCACTCATGAGGTGCTCAATCTAGACTGCGTATTCGATCTTGCTTCCCGCTAAGGACATTAAGAGTTGTTAAGAGCAGGAAAGCGGCGGTGACGACGCTGCGCGGGGCCGGCGTCACCCTTCGGCCCGTGACCGGGGCCGACCTGCCCGAACTGGCCCGGATTCGCGCCACCCCCGAGGTCAAGCATCGGTGGAGAGGCGGCGATGACATGGCGGCTGCCGTCGCCGAAGACCTCGCCGAACCGGGGACCGAGACCTTCGTGGTCGAGCACGATGGGAGAGTCGCGGGTGCCATCCAGTGGACGGCCGAGGACGAGCCGGACTACGAGCACGCCGGCATTGACATCTACATCGATCCGGCCTTGCACGGCCGCGGAATCGGCGCCGACGCGGTGCGCACCCTCGCGCGGCACCTTCTGGTCGATCGAGGCCACCACCGCCTCGTCATCGACCCTGCCGCCGACAACGATGCGGCCATCCGCTGCTACAGCAAGGTCGGGTTCCGGCCCGTCGGGATCATGCGCCGCTACGAGCGAGGGCTGGACGGTGAATGGAACGACGGCCTGCTCATGGATCTTCTCGCCGGCGAGCTGATCGATTAGATCCGACAAAGCACTGCTCAGGCGAGCTCCAGCTCATCTCGCCTCGGCGGGTCGGCGCCTGCCCTGCCGCATGTGAACGAGGCGACCCGGCAGGCGAATACGAGCGCTGACTCGAGCGCCGGCCCGTCGAGGGTGAGATCTTTCGCGAGCAGGCGGTGCTCGCGCAGCCAGGCGAGCAGCGCGGCGCCAAACGCGTCGCCGGCGCCGATGGTGTCGACGACATCGACGTAAGGCGCGGCGACCCTGGTCTGTGCGCTGCGCGTGAAACCGGCCGCCCCATCTTCGCCGAGGGTGATCACCACCAGCCGAGCCCCCGCCGCGAGCATCTGGCCTGCCGCCGTCTCAAGCGCGACGTCCGGGTAGAGCCAACGCACGTCCTCGCGGCTCGCTTTGACGATCGTGCTGAGCGCGAGCGCGGATTCCAGGCGCGACCGGTAGGCATCGGCGCTGGAGGCGAGGGTCGGCCTCACGTTGGGGTCGAGCATGACCGGGAGCTGATCGCTCTCCCGGCGCATCAGGTCGAACAGGGTGGAGGCCATCGGCTCGAGGACGAGGCCGAGCGAGCCAACATGGACGGCTTCCACGTCGTGCCCCAACTGCGCGGGCACCATCTCCGGCGGCAGGCTCGGCGCCGACGTGTCCCGGTGGTAGAAGACATAGCGCGCCGCGCGTCCGGCGTCGAGCCTCGCGACCGCCAATGTGGTCGGCTCGTCGCCACGGCTCACCAACGACAGGTCCACTCCGTCCTCATCAAGCGTCTCGGCCAGCCACTCCCCGAACGCATCCGTTGACAGGTGCCCGAGAAACGCCACGGGCACGCCCAGGCGGGCGAGCGTCCGCGCCGTGTTGAACGGCCCCCCGCCCGGCACCGGCCTCAGCAGCCTGTCAGCTTCCGAGACCAGGTCGACGAGGGCCTCGCCGCAGACGACGATCAAAGGCGGTCTCGCATGTGGCCCGGAGGATAATCGCCTGGTGGCCACGGCGCTGTCACTGACTCACCTGGGTTCGTTGATGCGCGGCGTGCGCAGCGTGGACGAGGTCGGTGCCGACGAGCGCGCGGCTTCGCTGGCCAAGCGCTCGATCAAGAAGTCGTCCAAGCTCTGGGCGCTCGACCTCGCCGTCCGGTGCATGGACCTGACCACGCTCGAGGGATCGGACACGCCGGGCAAGGTGACGGCGCTGTGCGCGAAAGGCATCCGGCCGAAGCCCGGCGACGCGTCCATCCCCTCGGTGGCGGCCATCTGCGTCTACCCGGCTCGAGTCGCCGACGCGGTCGAGCACCTGCGCGGCAGCAGCGTGCGCGTCGCCTCTGTGGCGACGGCATTTCCGTCAGGACAGAGCTTCACCTCGATCAAGGTGGCCGAAACGGAGGAGGCGGTGCGCGCGGGCGCGCACGAGATCGACATGGTGATCGACCGCGCGGCATTCCTGTCAGGCGACTACCAGCGGGTCTACGACGAGATCGTCGCTATCAAAGAGGTGTGCGGCTCCGCGCACTTGAAGGTCATCCTCGAGACCGGTGAGCTCGGGACGTATGACGCGATTCGGCGCGCGAGCATCCTCGCGATGGCGGCGGGCGCCGACTTCATCAAGACCTCGACCGGCAAGGTCCAGCCGGCGGCAACGCTTCCGGTAAGCCTGGTGATGATGGAGGCGATCCGCGACTTCCACCGCGAAACTGGCCGGCCGGTGGGCTTCAAGGCGGCAGGCGGCATCCGCGCCTCGAAGCAGGCGATCGCATACCTCGTGATCGCCTTCGAGACCCTCGGGCCGGACTGGATGACGCCGGAGCGGTTCCGGCTCGGCGCATCCACGCTGCTGAACGACGTGCTCATGCAGATCGACAAGGAACGCACGGGCGTGTACCAGTCTGGCGACTACTTCACGATCGACTGATGGCGCTCACAAGGAGGCAATCCGCCGAGCTCGCAAAGCAGGTGTTCGAGTACGCCCCCGCCCCCGAGGCGATCGACCACGTACGGATCCAGCCGCGCTACGGGCTGTTCATCGGGGGCCGCATGGCCGACCCGCACGCCAAGAAGCATTTCGCGACGATCAACCCGGCGACGGAGAAGAAGCTCGCCGAGGTGTCGGAGGCCGACGCGGTGGACGTCGACCGCGCTGTGAAGGCGGCGGCTCGTGCGTTCGACTCCTGGTCGCGCCTGGCGCCTTCGCGCCGGGCACGCTTTCTCTTTCGCATCTCCCGCCTGATCCAGGAACGCGCCCGCGAGCTGGCCGTGGTCGAGACGATGGACGGCGGCAAGCCGATCAAGGAGTCGCGCGACGTCGACATCCCGCTGAGCGCCGCTCACTTCTTCTATTACGCAGGCTGGGCCGACAAGCTCGAGTGGGCTTTCCCCAACCGCCGCCCGCGACCGCTCGGCGTGGCGGGCCAGGTCATCCCGTGGAACTTTCCGCTGCTGATGCTGGCGTGGAAGATCGCGCCCGCGCTCGCCGCGGGCAACACAGTGGTTCTGAAGCCGGCGGAGACCACGCCTCTGTCCGCGATGGTCTTCGCGGAGATCTGCATGCAGGCGGAGCTGCCGCCGGGCGTCGTCAACATCGTGACCGGCGCCGGCAACACCGGCTCGCTCCTGGTCGCGCATCCGGGGGTGAAGAAGGTCGCGTTCACCGGCTCGACCGAGGTGGGCAAGCTCATCCAGCGCACGCTCGCCGGCAGCGGCAAGAAGCTCACGCTCGAGCTGGGCGGCAAAGCGGCCAACATCGTCTTCGAGGACGCTCCGCTCGACCAGGCGGTGGAGGGGATCGTCAACGGCATCTACTTCAACCAGGGCCACGTGTGCTGCGCCGGCAGCAGGCTTTTGGTGCAGGAGTCGATCGCCGGGCCTCTCCTCGAAAAGCTGAAGCACAGGCTCTCGACTCTCCGCCTCGGCGATCCCCTCGACAAGAACACGGACATCGGCGCGATCAACTCCCGCGCGCAGCTCGAGAAGATCCAGGGCCTCGTCGAGTCCGGGCTCGAAGAGGGCGCCGAGATCTACCAGCCCGAGTGCCGGCTGCCCGAGCGGGGGTTCTGGTTCCCGCCGACGCTGTTCACGAACGTCTCGCAGTCCTACCGGATCGCGCGCGAGGAGATCTTCGGCCCCGTGCTCTCCGTCCTCACCTTCCGCACCCCGGCCGAGGCGGTCGAGAAGGCCAACAACACCCCGTACGGACTGTCCGCTGGGGTCTGGACGGACAAGGGATCGCGCATCCTGTGGATGGCGGAGCGGCTGCGCGCGGGCGTGGTCTGGGCGAACACGTTCAACAGGTTCGATCCGACCTCGCCTTTCGGAGGTTACAAGGAGTCGGGATTCGGTCGCGAGGGCGGCCTCCACGGTCTCGCGCCCTACCTGGACCTCAACTGATGGACGTGCGGAAGACGTACAAGCTTTTCGTCAACGGCGAGTTCGTGCGTTCCGAATCGGGACGGGCTTACCGGCCGGAGGGGAACGTCAACGTCCCGCGCGGCTCACGCAAGGACCTCCGCGACGCCGTTCGCGCCGGCCGCGCGGCGTTCCCCGGATGGGCGGCGCGCACCGCGATGAACCGAGGACAGATCCTCTATCGCGCGGCGGAGATGCTGGACAGCCGCTCCGCGCAGTTCGCCGACCTGCTCGGTGGTGGGGCCCGGGCCCGGCGCGAGGTCGAGCAGGCGGTGGAGACCCTTGTCTGGTACGCGGGCTGGACCGACAAGCTGCCCCAGTTCGCGGGCACGGTCAACCCCGTGGCGGGCCCTTACTTCAACTTCACGCTTCCAGAGCCGACCGGCGTAGTTGGCATCGTCGCGCCGGAGGAGCCGGTCCTCGCGGGCCTGGTGAAAAGGATCGCGCCGGCGCTCTGCGGCGGCAACGTCGTCGTGACACTCGCTCCCGAGCTGCGACCGCTCGCCGCGCTGACCCTGGCCGAGGTTTTCGCGACGAGCGACTTCCCGGCAGGGGTCGTCAACGTGATCAGCGGCCAGCGCAAGGAGCTCCTGCCGTGGCTCGCCTCGCACATGGACGTCAACGCCATCGACGCCGCCGGGTGCACGGCCGAGGAGGTGGCAAACATCGAGGCCGCCGCGGCCGACAACGTCAAGCGCGTCATCAAGGGGGCGCCCGACGAGTCGAGCCCATACCTGATCACGTCTTTCATGGAGATGAAGACCGTGTGGCATCCGATCGGCGTTTGATCTTTCGAGCTCCTCGCGCAGTCGCTTCGCTAGGCTGCCGGCCTGTGAGCGTGCTCGGAGTAAAACCACAACCCGGCCAGTATCACGACCGCGGCCACACCGGTTACGGCGAAGCTGGCCGTCCACTCCCACAAAGACCCGACGAGAGCCAACCCCAACAACAGTCCCACCAGTGCGAACCGCCGCCGCAGCGAGCGGGCGTAGTTCTTGTTCTCCTCACCCGTGTACGTCGGGAGCAATCGTGCCAACGCCCATAGCGCCAAGGACTCCACGGTTCAAGTATGGCCACGAGCTCCTCACTCACTGCGCAGTGCTGGGTCTGCCGTTCGAGATGGAACGCTCGACGCATCTTTCCGGACGGGGGCGCCCTGCGCGCGCCCGGCTGGGGTCTAAAATTGTCGGTAGATGCCTGAGGTTCTGACCCAGCCCAACCCGGTCAAGACCCCAGGGTCGAGCGCGGACAGGCCAGGCAGCGGGAAGCCCATGATCTCCTCCACCCGCATCGCCAGGCGCGTGCACGAGCTCGGGCGGCAGATCTCGCAGGTCTACGCCGAGATCGACACCCCGCTGGTGCTCGTAGTCATCCTCAAAGGCGCGACGGTTTTCGCATCCGACCTACTTCGCAGTCTCAGCATCCCCGCCGAGCTCGAGTTCGTCCGCGCATCGAGCTACGGGGCAGGAACCTCGAGCAGCGGCCACCTGAAGCTGGCCCACATGGTCGACGGCCCGCTGATCGGGCGGCACGTGCTGCTGGTCGAGGACATCATCGACTCCGGCATCACCGTGAGCGCCATCGCCAAGCGCATCCGGCGCATGAGCCCAGCCTCGCTGCGGACCGCGGCTTTGCTGGACCGGCCCGCCCGGCGCGTGGTCGAGGTGAAGATCGATTTCTGCGGCTTCGTCATCCCCGACCGGTTCGTCATCGGGTACGGGCTCGACTACGCCGGCCTGTACCGCGAGCTGCCTCACATCTTCTCGCTGACATAACGACCGGCTCCAAGTAC
>DAIPXW010000081.1:0-7900 GCA_036783075.1 Candidatus Dormiibacterota bacterium
GCGCGCGAGGCGGCCCGCAAGGCGCGCGACCTGGTCCAGCGCAAGAGCCTCCTCGAGTCGAGCACGCTGCCGGGCAAGCTCGCCGACTGCTCGGAGCGCGACCCCGCACAGTGCGAGCTCTACATCGTCGAGGGTGATTCCGCCGGTGGCACCGCCAAGGGTGGACGCGATCGCCGCACGCAGGCGATCCTCCCGCTGCGCGGAAAGATCCTCAACGTGGAGAAGGCTCGACTCGACAAGGTGCTGACGTCGGACGAGATCCGCAACCTCATCACGGCGATGGGCGCGGGCGTCGGCGACAACTTCAACGTCGAAAAGATGCGCTACCACAGGGTCATCACCATGACCGACGCCGACGTGGACGGCAGCCACATCCGGACACTGCTGCTGACCTTCTTCTTCCGCTATTTCCCGCAGGTGATCGAGAAGGGCTACCTGTACATGGCCCAGCCTCCGCTGTTCAAGGTGTTCAAGGGCAAGCAGGTCGTCTGGGCGCACTCAGAGGGTGAGCGCGACAAGGCGCTGCGTCAGCTGGGCAAGAACTCCGAATCGGCCCGAATGAAAGGTCTGGGCGAGATGAACGCCGAGGAGCTGTGGGAAACGACGATGAATCCCAAGACCCGCGTTCTGCTTCGCGTCACGGTCGAGGACGCGGCGGCGGTGAACGACACTTTCGAAAAGTTGATGGGTCCCGATGTGGAGCCTCGCAAGAAGTTCATCCAGGCGCACGCCAAGAGCGTCCGCAACCTCGACATTTAGTGTCCTCGAGACACTGAAGGTTCGGCCCGCATGCGTATCGCCGTCGACGCCATGGGCGGCGACCACGCGCCCGCGCAGGTCGTGCAGGGCGCGGCGCAGGCCTCGGCCGAGTACGGCGTCGAGATCGCATTGGTGGGCCTCCCCGCCGTCGTTCAGCCGATGCTCGACGCGCACCCGACGCTTCGACTGGTGCCGTGCACGCAGGTCATCGGCATGGATGAGCACCCGGCGCAGGCGGTGCGCGCCAAGCCCGACTCGTCGATGTGCATCTGCGCGCGCATGTGCAGGGAGGGGCGCGCGGACGGCTGGATCTCGGCCGGCAACTCCGGCGCGATCATGGCGGCCGCGCTGTTGATCCAGGGCAGGATCAAAGGGGTCGAGCGGCCCGCTCTGGGATCGGTCGTGCCGACCAGCAGCGGCTTCGCTTATTTCCTCGACGTGGGAGCCAACGTCGACTCGAGGCCCGAATACCTGGTCCAGTTCGCTGTCATGGGTGCGGTCTACGCGCGCGAGATGATGGGCCGCGCCGACCCCCGCGTCGGTCTTCTCAGCAACGGCGAGGAGGAGGGCAAGGGCGACGAGAGGGTGAAGGAGGCCGCCAGGCGCCTGAAAGGTTCGTTCCCAGGATTCGTAGGCAACGTCGAGCCCAAGGACATCTACAGCGCGAAGGCCGACGTCATCGTGGCGGACGGATTCGTGGGCAACATCGCCATCAAGATGGCCGAGGCGACCGCGGAGTTCCTTTTTCGCAACCTGCGAGACGAGATTCCCAAGACCATGCGAGGAAAGCTGGGCGGGCTCCTCATAAGGCCGGGAGTCAGACTGCTCCGCTCGCGGGTCGACTGGCGCGAGTTCGGCGGCGCTCCGCTTCTCGGAATCGACGGCGTCGCGGTGATCGCGCACGGCCGGTCCGATGCGCGGGCGGTCAAGAACGCCATCAGGGTCACCCGGGATGCGGTGCAGAATCAGCTCGTCGGTAAGATTCGGGCAGAGGTGGGAAAGTGACGAGAAACGGGCGCACGCGCGTCGTCGTGACCGGGATGGGGACGGTCAACCCTCTGGGCAAGAACGTGGAGGAGTACTGGGACGGGCTGATCGAGGGACGCAGCACGGCACGCGCGGCGGAGGGTTATCCGACCGAGAAGCTGAACACGAAGTTCGCGTGCGAGGTGCACAACTTCGACCCGCAGGAATTCATGGACCGCAAGGCCGCACAGCGGATGGCGCGCTTCTCGCAGATGGCCGTGGCGGCGTCGAGCATGGCGCTCGCCGACTCCGGCCTCGACCTAACCAAGGAAGACAGCTTCCGCGTCGGGGTCGACATGGGGACCGGCATCGGTGGTTTCATCGAGATGACCCAGGGCGCCATCTCTTACGCGACCAAGGGACGGCTGAACCCCCTCTACGCCCCGATGATCATCCCGAACATGGCCGCGGCCTCGGTCGCGATGGCATTCCACCTTCGAGGCCCGAACACGACGGTGACCACAGCGTGTGCCGCATCCACTCACACGCTGGGAGATGCCACCCGCATGATCCAGCACGGCGACGCCGACGTCATGCTGGCGGGCGGAACGGAGGCCTCGCTCTGCGAGGTCGGCATATCGTCCTTCAACGCTATCCGCGCGCTGTCCACGAGAAACGACGCGCCGGAGAAGGCGAGCCGGCCGTTCGACCGCGACCGCGACGGCTTCGTTCCGGGCGAAGGCGCGGGCACCCTCGTCCTCGAGTCACTGGAGCATGCGACGAAACGCGGCGCCCGGATCTATGGCGAGGTGCTCGGGTTTGCGCTCACCTGCGACGCGTTTCACCAGGTCGCGCCGGACGAGACGGGTGAAGCGCCGGCGCAAGCTGTGAAGCTGGCGCTCAAAGACGCCGGCATCACGCCCCAGGACGTCGACTACATCAACGCGCACGGCACGTCGACGCCGCTCAACGACGCCGGCGAGACCAGGGCGTTGAAGATCGCGCTCGGCGAGTATGCATACAAGATCCCCATCAGCAGCACGAAGTCGATGATCGGCCACCTGCTCGGCGCCGCCGGTGCAGTGGAGGCCATCGCGACCCTGCTCACCATCAACCGCGGAATCATCCATCCCACCATCAACTACGAGAACCCCGACCCGGCCTGTGACCTCGACTACGTTCCAAACGAGGCGAGGCGCAAGGACGTGCGCATCGCGATCTCGAACGGATTCGGTTTCGGCGGGCACAACGCGGTCGTGGTCTTGAAGAAATACGAGGAGTAGAGCTGCAAAGCATTGACTGACGAAAACAACATCGGAACCGTGATCGCCCGCAGCCTCCAGGAGGAGATGCAGACCTCCTACATGGAGTACGCGATGTCCGTCATCATCAGCCGGGCGCTGCCCGAGGTGCGTGACGGGCTCAAGCCTGTGCAGCGCCGAATCCTGTACGCGATGCACCGCGCGGGGGCGACGTCCGGCAGCCGGCATCGTAAGAGCGCGGCCTTCGTCGGCGACGTGCTCAAGCTCTACCACCCGCATGGCGACACCGCGGTGTATGACGCGCTCGTGCGCATGGCTCAGCCGTTCTCCCTGCGTTACCCGCTGATCGACGGGCAGGGGAACTTCGGCAGCGTCGACGGCGACCCGCCGGCTGCCATGAGGTACACGGAGGCGCGCCTGTCGGCCATCACCGGTGAGCTCATGGCCGACATCGAGAAGCAGACCGTGGACATGGTTCCCAACTACGACAACACCGAGGAGCAGCCGGACGTGCTGCCCGCGCGAATCCCCAACCTCTTGATCAACGGCGCGACGGGCATCGCGGTGGGCATGACCACCAACATCCCGCCGCACAACCTGCGGGAGATCAGCGCCGCGGTGAAGCACCTCGTCGACAACCCGGAGGCGACGGGCGAGGATCTCCTGTCGTTCGTCAAAGGACCGGACTTTCCGACTGGCGGCCTGGTCATGGGCACGTCCGGTGTCAAGGCGGCGTACGCGACGGGTCACGGGCGGATCGTGGTGCGCGCCCGCCACACGTTCGAGCAGGCGGCCAACGGCCGCGAGCGGATCATCATCGATGAGCTCCCCTACGCGGTCAACAAGGCCACGCTCGTGGCGAAGATCGCCGAGCTCGTGTCGGACCGCAAGCTCGAGGGGATCGCTGACCTGCGCGACGAGTCGGACCGCCAGGGCATGCGCATCGTCATCGAGCTGAAGCGCGAGGCCCAGGTGTACACGGTGCTGAACAACCTGTACAAGCACACCGCGCTGCAGACGACGTTCGGCGTGATCATGCTCGCGATCGTCGAGGGCCGGCCGGTGATCCTCAGCCTCAAGCAGGCGCTGCAGCTGTTCATCGACCACCGCCGCAACGTCATCCTCAGGCGAACACGGTTCGACCTCGAAAAGGCGCAGGAGCGGGCCCATATCCTCGAAGGTCTAAAGATCTGCCTCGACCACCTGGACGAGGTAATCAAGACCATCCGCGCGGCGGCCGACACCGACACGGCGTCCACCGACCTGCAGACGAAATTCGGATTGAGCGAGCGGCAGGCCAAGGCGGTCCTCGCCCTGACGTTGGGCCGCCTGACCAAGCTCGAGCGCGGCAAGATCGACCAGGAGTACGAGGAGGTGATCAAGACGATCGCGTACCTCGAGAGCATCCTGGCAAGCGACCAGAAGGTGCGCCTTTTGATCAAGGACGAGATGGACGACGTCGCCAAGAAGTACGGCGACGAACGCCGCACCGAGATCACCGACCAGGAGGCGGCGGACCTCTCGGCCGAAGACCTGGTGCCGAAGGAAGAGGTCGTCGTCACGCTTACGCATCGCGGTTACGTGAAGCGGCAGCCGTTGCGAGTCTTCCGCGCGCAGAAGCGCGGCGGCGTCGGGCTCAAAGGCGCGCGCCCAACCGCAGGCAGCGACGCGCCCAGCGGGACGCGCGAAGAGGACTACGCGCTTCATCTGCTCATCACGCACACGCACGCGTCGATGCTCTTCTTCACGCAGAGTGGGCGCGTGTTCCAGCTGCGTGTGCATGAGGTGCCGGAGCGCGAGAGGCAGGCCAAAGGTATGCCGATCAACAACCTGATCGACATCGGCTCAAACGAGCGGATCACGGCCGTCTTCGTACGTCCGGAAACCGAGACCGAGGCGCGCTACATGCTGATGGTCACGAAAAACGGCTACATAAAGAAGACGGCGCTGGTCGAGTACGCCAACGTGCGCCGCAACGGCCTGATCGCGATCAACCTCCAGGAAGGCGATGAGCTGGACTGGGTGACGCCGACGACCGGCTCCGACGAGGTCCTCATCGCGACCGAGCTTGGCAAGGCGATCCGCTTCGGCGAGTCCGAGGTCCGTGCCATGGGCCGCGACACCCAGGGCGTGATCGGCATCAAGCTGGGCAAGGGCGACGCGGTGGCCGGCCTGGCCGTGGCGGCGCCCGACGGCGACCTGCTCGTCATCACGCAGCGTGGGTACGGCAAGCGCACGCCGGTGTCCGAGTATCCGATGCACCACAGGGCGGGCCAGGGCGTCTTCACGCTGAAGATCACCGACCGCGTCGGCAAGCTCGTCGCGCTGAGGGTGGTGACGGATCCGGAGGAGGAGGTGCTGGTCATCAGCGCAAGCGGCATGGTGCTGCGCACTCACGTGGGCGCGATCTCGCGCATCGGCCGGCAGACGCAGGGCGTGATCGTGATGCGAATCGCGGCGGACGACCAGGTCGTGGCGATCGCCCCGGTTGCCGCCATCGAGGAGGGCGATCCCAAAGAGTGAGCGAACTGGGCTGGATCGGAGTCTGGCTGCTCGTCGCCGGCGCCGCGGCGATCGTCGTCGAAGGCGCGCTGGCTGCGGTCTGGGCCCTTGCGGTGGGCAAGCGCACGCGTGCGCTCGCGGAAAAGCTGCAGGCCGAGCAAGCGCTCCTGGAGGATGACGTCCGCCGGCTGCGTCTCGCGCTCGAGGAGATGGAGCGGCTCTGGCGGCCATACGGTCGAGCGCTGAGATGGCTGCGCCATCCACTCGCCATCGCCCTGCTGCAGTCGTACGCGAGGCGGCGAGCGCTCTGATGAAGGAGACCCGTCCGAAGACCAGTGCGCCGAGCGAGGGTTTCGCCCACCAGGCGATCGAGGATGCCGTCGCACGCGAGCGGGCGCGGATCGCCCGCGACCTTCACGACGGGATCGCAACCGACCTGGCCGGGGCGATCTCGCTTTTCAAGGTCTACATGGAAGGCCGCAAGAGCCAACCCGACCAGACCCTCAAGAACGTGTTCGAGATCCTCGAACGGCTGTTGAAGAACGTGCGTGAGGCGCTGGCCGACCTGAGACCGGCGCAGATCGGCCCGGACGGCCTCGTCGGCGACCTACGGAGGCAGGCGGACGACTTCGCGCGCCTGTACAGCATCCGCGTCGAGTTCTCGAACATCGGGACCGAGGACCAGCTGTCCGCACAGCAGCGAGAGGTGGTCGCGCAGGTCGTGCGTGAGGCGCTGAGCAACGTGCGGCGCCACTCTGGTTCGTCGGTCTGCCGCGTCAAGATGGCCTTCGCGGCAAGGCCGTTCTTGATCGAGGTGTCGGACGAGGGTCGCGGGTTCGCATCGAGCGGGAGCGCCGGTTACGGGCTCGTCGGGATGCGTGAGCGGGCGGCTGGAATCGGCGGGCGGCTCGAGGTGGTGAGCACCGAGGGCCGTGGTACCACGGTCTTCTTGTTCGGACCCAACTGACGCGCAGAAGCTCCTTGCGGAGCTCTGGCGCGGAGCGGTCAGGTCCAGGTCATAGGCGGTAGGCCCTCCGTTTCACGGCGACGACTGGAAAGTCCAGCTCGTCCGCGCTGACCGACTGCAGCTTTCGCGTGACGGTCCCCACGAGCGCTCGGACGCGACGGCCGTCCAGCTGGACCGCGTGCGCGATCTCCTCGGGCGATAGGCCGAAGCTCAGGAGCTGGGCGACCTCGACCTCGCTGTCGTTCAGGCGGCGCAGCGGACCCCGCAGCGCCGCGACCATGGGCGCGAGCTTGAGACCGAGGCCGTGGGCGTACGCGACGTCTTCCTCGGTGTACCAGTGGTCGCGCCGGCAGCCCACGGCCAGCAGGCCGACGGGCCGGAGACCCGGCTCGCCGACGGGCGCGTACAGGATCGCGGGCCAGTCGAGCTCCCAGTCATAGCCTTTTGACGGGCTCGAGCCTTCGATCACCGAGTTGACGACCATCGGCCGCTTCTCGTAGAGGGCGCGCCGTGCCAGCGGCATGAGGGGCCGGCCCTGGAGAGACCGGCGCGACGCGTCCGACGCCGCTATGGGTTGAAGCCAGCCGCCACGCAAATAACCGAGGACCCAGCGGTCGTGGCAGAGGGCGTCGAGGGCCAGCCCCAGCCGGATCCTGGCTTGCTGGAACTCTGGGAGCTGGCCCATGTCCGGAGGTTAGGCGCCGCTCGAGCGTATGGCCTCACCGCAGGCTCAGCGTTTCCTCAAGAAACCTTGAACCTGCTAGCTTGCGGTTGGGGATTGGTGGCGTGACCGCCAGGGTGCTTGTCGTGGACGATGAGCCGCGCACTGCGCAGCTGACCGCCGAGCTGTTGCGCCGTGCCGGCTACGCCGTCGACGTCGCCGCGAGCGGCACGGAAGCCCTCACGCGGGTTCGAGCCGGCTCGCCTGACCTGATGCTTCTCGACTACGAGATGCCGGACATGGAGGCGCCGGAGGTGCTCGACTCGTTGCGGTCGGGAGCAGACCGGATCGCGTTTCCGGTGATCATCCTGACCGGCGCGCGTCATGCGGCCGGGGACCAGGTCCTCGGTCTCGAGCGTGGCGCGACCGACTACATCGTGAAGGGGACCGACCGACAGGTCCTGCTGGCGCGGGTGCGCGGCGCGTTGAGAGAGCGCGCCTCGGAGACGCGCGTGGTCGTCAGCGGCCGGCTCCGGATCGACTCGTCGCAAAACCAGGCCTGGCTCGACGAGCGGCCGCTGAAGCTCGAGCGCCGGCCTTTCCTGATGCTCAAGGCCCTCGCCGCACGGCCGGGTGAGGTGGTGCCCCGCGTCGAGCTCCTCGAGCGGGTTTGGGGCACGACCTACCGCGGTTTCGAGCACAGCGTCGAGCAGGCGGTGCATGAGGTTCGCAGCGCCCTGAAAGAGCCTGGTTGGATCGAGACGGTTCGTGGAATCGGGTACA
>DAIPXW010000082.1:0-7838 GCA_036783075.1 Candidatus Dormiibacterota bacterium
GCGGATCACCTCGGGGCCGGTGATGAACATGTACCCGACCTCGTGGACCATGAAAGTGAAATCGGTGATCGCGGGCGAGTAGACCGCGCCGCCCGTGCAGGGCCCGAGGATCAGGCTGAGCTGGGGCACGACGCCGCTGGCCTCGACGTTGCGCCAGAAGATCTCCGCATAGCCGGCGAGCGAAACGACGCCTTCCTGGATCCGGGCGCCGCCGGAGTCGTTGATCCCGATGATCGGAATCCGGTTTCTGAGCGCCAGGTCCATCACCTTGATCACCTTCTCGGCGAAGACCTCGCCGAGGGAGCCTCCGAACACCGAGGCGTCATGGCTGAACAGCACGACGTCGCGGCCGTCGATCTTCGCCATCCCGGTCACCACGCCGTCGCCTGGGACCTGCTTCGCCTCCAGGCCGAATCCCGACGCACGGTGTTTGGCGAAGATGTCGATCTCCTCGAACGAGTTGCGGTCGACCAGGCGGACGATTCGCTCGCGCGCTGTCAGCCTTCCCTTCGAGTGCTGGCGGTTGAATGCCTCGGCGTCGCCGTGGCCCGCGTCGTACTTGCGCTGGCGCAGCTCGTTGAGCGGATCGACCTTGCGATGGCGCGGGTTGCTGCCCACTATCGCTCCATGAACATCCAGCGATGCCCCTCCAGGTCTTCCGCGCGGTAGCGCTTGCGCCCGTCGCTTGCCTCGACCGGTGACAGGATGGCGGCGCCGGCGGCTTCTGCCCTCGCGAAGTGAGCACTCACGTCCTCGACGTAGACCAGCACGCCGTCGATGATGTACGGAACCTCCGACCACCTGCTCGCGTCAGCGCAGGTTTCGCGGTGTCGCCTGGGCCCGCGATAGTGCAGTGAAGGCGTCGCCATCATGATCAGCCCGCCGCCTGCCTCCATCTCGCCGTGTTCGAGTCTTCCCTCGGGCGTCACCATCCGCGCCCTCTCGCGAAAGCCGAAGGCACGCGCGAGCCAATCCATCGCGGCGGGCCCGTCCTCGTAGGCGATCATCGGGATCACGGCTGGCTGCTCGGGCATGGTCATGCGGCCTCCCCTGGTCGGTATTCGCCGAAGACGGTCCTCAAAACCTCGCAGCACTCGCCGATCGTCACGTAGTCGGCGAGGGCCGCCTTGAGCGGGATCATCAGGTTGCCGGTGCCTTTCGCCGCGCGCTCGAGCTCGGCGAGATGTCGCTCGACGGCGGGCTGAGAGCGCCGCGCCCGCAGTCGCTTCAAGGCGCGGGTCTGCGCGGCCTGGTGGCGCGGGCTCACGCGCATGATCTCGACGCGGTCGGCGTCGCTCTCCGCGTACTTGTTGACGCCGACGACGACGCGCTCGCCCGACTCGATCCGCCGCTGCAGGCGGTAGGCGCTGTCGGCGATGCGCCCCTGGGTCCAACCGGACTCGATGCAGCTCACCGCTCCGCCCAGCTCGTCGACCTCGGCCATGATCGCCTGCGCCTCCTCCTCGACGCGGTCCGTGAGGTTCTCGACGTAGTACGACCCCCCCACCGGATCCGCCACCAGCGGTACCGCGGTCTCGTAGCCGATCACCTGCTGGGTCCTGAGCGCGAGCTCCGCAGCGTTCTGCGACGGCAGGCCGAGCGCCTCGTCGTAGGCGTTCGTGTGCAGCGATTGCGTGCCTCCCAGCACCGCGCTCATGGCTTCGAGCGCTGTGCGCACCACGTTGGTCAGCGGCTGCTGCGCGGTCAGCGTCACGCCGCCGGTCTGCGTGTGGAAGCGCAGCGCTTGCGAGCGGACGTCCGTCGCGCCGAAGCGGTCGCGCATGATGCGGGCCCACATCCGCCGCGCGGCCCGGAACTTCGCCACCTCCTCGAAGAAGTCCATGTGAGCCGCAAAGAAGAACGAGAGGTGCGGAGCGAAATCGTCGACCGCAAGGCCCGCGCTGCGCGCCGCGTCCACGTAGGCGATGGCGTGGCTCAGCGTCAGCGCGATCTCCTCGGCCGCGGTCGAACCCGCCTCGCGGATGTGGTAGCCGGAGATGGAGATGGTGTTCCAGCTCGGCAGGTGGCGGCTGCAGTACGCGAACAGGTCCGTGACCAGCCGCATCGACGGTTTCGGCGGGAAGATGTACGTGCCGCGCGCGGCGTACTCCTTGAGGATGTCGTTCTGCACGGTGCCCGTGATCTTTTCCGGCGGGCACCCCTGCTTCTCCGCGACCAGCTCGTACAGGAGCAGCAGCATCGCGGCCGTGGCGTTGATGGTCATCGACGTCGAGACCTCGTCCAGCGGGATGTCCTTGAGCAGGATCTCCATGTCCTCGAGCGAATCGATCGCCACCCCGACCTTCCCCACCTCGCCGTTGGCCATCGGGTGATCGGAGTCGTAGCCGATCTGCGTCGGCAGGTCGAACGCCACCGAAAGACCTGTCTGGCCCTGCTTCAGGAGGAACTTGTAGCGCCTGTTCGACTCGGCGGCGCTGCCAAACCCCGCGTACTGGCGCATCGTCCACAGCCGGCCCCGGTACATGTCCCTGTGAATTCCGCGAGTGAACGGGAAGTCGCCGGGCGGCGGCTCCTCGGCCCTGCGGTCCTTAGCCGAGTAGACGGGCTTGAGCGGCAGGCCACTGTCGCTTCTAAGGGGGGAATCCCCCGTGTCGCCACCTTCCTGCCTGACTTTGCTCAAGTCTCGACGAACTCGGTGAGCACGCCGCCCAGGCTTTTCGGGTGCACGAAGGCGATGCGCGTGCCGTGCATGCCCATGCGTGGCTCGCCGTCGATCAGCTCGCATCCGGCCGCCCGTGCGCTCGCGAGCGCCGCGTTGATGTCGGTCACCGCGTATGCGACGTGGTGCAGGCCGGGACCGCGCCTGGCCACGAACTTGCCAACCGGCGAATCCTCGCGCAGAGCCGCCATCAGCTCGACCTCTCCATCGCCGACACGAAGGAAGGCGGCCTCGAGCCCTTCCTTCTCATTCGTCGCCCGATGCACGAGCTGGGCTCCCAACGCGGTTTCGTACAGGTGGATCGACGCATCGATGTCGGCCACGGCGACGCCGACGTGGTGAATCCGGGTCGGAGGGCTCAATACCGGTACCAGCCCTCTTTGGTCTTGCGTCCGAGCTTGCCGGCTTTGACCTTCGCCTCGAGCTGCGGCGACGGGCGGAACCGCTCTTCGCCGGTCGTCCGGTACATGTGCAGCCTCGCGTTGTACGTGACGTCCAGGCCGCTGAAGTCACCAAGCCGGAACGGGCCCATCGGCCAGTTCAGGCCCTTCTCCACCGCGGTGTCGATGTCCTCGAAGCCGGCGACCCCGGCGTCCAGCAGGCGGTAAGCCTCCTGGGTGGCCGCGTGCAGGATCCGGTTGACGATGAAGCCATCGATCTCCTTGTTGATCAGCACGGGCGTGCGGCCCATCTCCTTGGCCATCGCCATCGCTCGCTCGACGGTGCCATCCGAGGTTTGCGGACCCCGCACCACCTCGACGAGGTCCATCACCAGGACGGGGTAGAAGAAGTGCATGTTCACGCAGGACGCCGGGCGCGACGTCGCACCCGCGATCTTGCTGATCCCCATCGTGGACGAGTTGCTCGCGAGCACCGCATCGCTCGGCGCGACCTTGTCGAGCGCACCGAACACGTCGCGCTTGAGCGCCAGGTCCTCGAAAACGGCCTCGATCACGAAATCCGCGTCCGCGACGGCTTCGGAGAGGTCTGTCGTCGTGCTCACCCGGGCGAGAGCCGCCTCCGCGTCAGCCTGCCCCAGCCTCGCCTTCTCGACCCGTCTCATCAGGTGCCCGCGGTTGGTCTCGACCGCCCTGTCCAGCTGCTCGGCGCTCTTGTCCTGGAGGCGGACGTCGACGCCGTTCAACGCTGCCTGCTGTGCGATCTGCGCCCCCATGCTGCCGGCGCCGATGACCACCAGGGTGGTCACTGAACGGAAAAGATCCGTGTCACCCGGTTGAGCGTCGCGATGTTCGCGAGCAGTCCCTCGATCTTCAATCGCCCGCGCAGAAGCTGAAGCGCGATGCCCCGTCCCACGCCGTCGTAATACACAGGTAGACCCATCGGGCCGATCCTGAGGTTGCTGAGCCCCATGACGGTTTCCGCGTCCGCGCGGATCGTGATCGTCCGTCGTGGCTCGAGGTCGTTGTAGACGGTCAGCCGGCCTGCGTCGAACACGAGAGTCACCCCTTCGTCGATGTCGGTGACCCAGATGCCGACCCGCGCCACGAGCGAATCGAAGTCCTTCTTCTTCTCCGGTTTGGCCAGCACGTTGGCTTCGATCAGGCCGCCCAGCATCCCGGCGAAGGCGCTCGGCTTCTTGTCCGCATATGCGACGAGGCCCGGCTCGCCGGCGCCTGCGTCTATTTTTCGTCTGGCCATTCGACCGCTACCCGGGTCGTGCACTCGGTCATCTCCTGCGACGCCTTGGTGTAGCGGACGATCGTCGGCAGGTCACCCTTCAGCTTCAGCTTGCCCTGGAGCATGCCCTTGGTCGCGTCCAGCTGCTTGGTGGCGACCTCTTTCCACCGCGTGTAGGGTGCGGTGATCACGAAGTCGCATTTCTGCGCGCCGGCCGCCGGCCCGACGGTGATCTCTCGGGCGGTGCCGTCGAAAAGGTCCATCACGACTCCTCGCGACTCGGGAAAGTGCTTGTCCGGCTCAGCCTCGACCACGAGCCCGACCGTCCATTTCCAACCCTTCGCGGCCGACTTGTACGCACCCGACTTGTTGATCTCGTCCTGGAAGAGCTTCGCCCACTCGCTCGAAAAAGCCTTGACCGCCATGTTCTCCTCCTGCACCAGTGAAAGCCGTCGGGGAAAGACTACCTACACCGCGGGACACGGATCACCTGCCGAAAGTCCCAAATCCCGCGGGCGGTTTTAGGATGGCGGCGATGGAGCGAGGGGTGGCCGCTCAACCGTACTTCGAACCGCTGTCGGCTCGCGACGCCTGGTTCCTTTACGCGGAGCGCCCGCTGACCCCACTCGACATCGGGACGGTGTACGTGTTCGAGGGCGGCTCCAGGGTCGCCGGGGGCCGTGGAGCGCTGGGCGTGGAAGAGACCGTCAAGGAACGGATCCACCTGGTTCCGCGGTATCGGCAGCGCATCCATCGCGTGCCGTTCAACCTCGCGCATCCCGTGTGGGTGGACGACCCGAACTTCGACCTTGGAGCGCACATCCGGCGCGAGGTTCTCCCCCCACCCGGTGACGGCGCTTCGCTGAGGCGCCTGGTCATGCGCATCCTCGCTCGCCCGCTGGACATGAGGCGCCCGCTGTGGGAGATGACCATCGTCACGGGCCTGCGTGGGGGACGAGTTGTGCTCGTGAACCGCGCGCACCACGCGATGGTGGACGGCGTTTCGTCGGTCGACATCCTATCGCTGCTGCTCGACGCCGACCCCGAGGGTTACAGGCCCGAGCCTCCTGCGAACGGATGGCGCCCGCGACCCGAGCCCACGAGCTGGCAGCTCATCCGGCCCCTGTTGTGGAACATCCGGCCGGCCCCTAGCGGGGAGCGGACCAGGTTGCCCGCGGTCTGGCAGGGCACCAGGCTGCCGTGGACGAGCCTGATCAAGCTGAGCGGCACGATGGTGCGACCGCGGCCCGACCTCTTCTTCAACCGCGCGATCGGACCGCAGCGCACGGGTCGCGGGTTGAAAGTCCCGCTCGCCGCGTTCAAGGCCCTGAAGGAACGTTTCGGATGCACGGTCAACGACGCCGTCCTGGCCATGGTGTCCGAGGGGCTGTACCGCTGGTTCAAAGCGCGCGGCGAGAGCGTGCCCGCCAAGGTGAGGGTGTTCTGCCCCGTCAGCGTCCGCGCCGAGGACGCGCGCGGCCGGCTCGGAAACCAGATCAGCGGGATGGTGCTGGAGCTCCCCACCGGCGAGCTCTCGATGGAAGAACGCTTGCGCCGCATCAACGTCACCACCGGCGACCTCAAGCGCACGCGACAGGCGGTCGCCGCCGACAAGCTGGCCGGCCTGGCCGACTGGGCGCCGGCCTCGCTGCTCGTGCTTGCGGGCCGCCTCATGTCCAACCCGCAGGCAGGTGCGAACATCAACGTCACCAACATCCCCGGACCGCAGTTCCCGCTGTATTCCGGCGGCGCGCAGCTGCTCGAGGTCTGGCCGTTCGCCCCCCTCTACCCCTCGATGGGCCTGGGCGTCGCGATCGTCTCGTACAACGGCGACGCGTACTTCGGGCTCACCGCCGATCCGGGCATCGTCCCCGACGTCGAGGAGTTCACCGCCATGCTGACGGAGGCGGCCGCGGCGTGCACCGCTCTCGCGCAGGCCTGACCGCGAGGAGCCCGGCTACGACTCGAGCGTGAAGCGCATCGTGTTCTGGCCGATCGCGATCATGTCGCCGTCGGACAGCTGCTTTTCGATCACAGGCTCGCCGTTGACCAGGGTCCCGTTGGTGCTGCCGAGGTCGCCGATCCAGAAGGAACCGCCGCGCATCTCGATCCGTCCGTGGCGCCCGGAGGTCGCCGGGTCGCCGACAACGATGTCGTTGTCGGGCGCGCGCCCGATGGTCACCATGTGGTTCGGCAGCGCCACGATGCGCCCCGCGAACGGACCTGACTCGAACGTGAGCAGCGCCGCGTAGCCGCTGCCGGCGACGACCTCCTCGGGCGGGAGGGCCTGCAGCGACACCGTGCGCTTGGAGTCCATCGGCGCGTCTGGGTGCTGCCAGGCCGGGATGATCGAGGTCGCCTCCTCGAAGGTGTCGGCCTGCGGTGCTGGGGCGCCGTTGCCGGGTGAGGTGCTCCCAGGCCACCGGAGCATCGTCGACTTGACGGGATCGGACGGCGCAGGCTGCGGCGCCGCCTCGGCGGCGGATTCCGCCACGGTCTCGAGCGCCGGGCCTTCGGCCACACGGTCGGCAAACGATTGGGGCGGAACCTCGGCTTCGGCGGTCACCGTTTCGATCGGGGCCTGTGGCTCCGCGGCCGCGACGACGGGTTCCGGCTCGGGTTCGGGCTGCGGCCAGGACGGCGCCTCCGGCTCGTCGATCACAGGCTCGGCGTGCTGCTCGGCCTCCAGCGCGGGCGATGGCTGCGGTTGGGCGTCGGGCTCGACGGCCACCGCTGCCGCCGGCTCGGGCTCCGGCGCCTCAGGTGCCGTCTCCATCTCGGTGTCGGGAACCGTGGCGTAGATGTCTTCTTGTCGATCCTCCTCGACCGCCGGTTCGGGTTCCGGCTCGAGCACCATCAGGGCTTCGGATTCGGCCGCGGCGGCAACCTCCGGCTCGTGCTCGGTCCCGGTTTCGATCACGGGCTCGGGCTCGAACGAGGCTTCCGGCTCGGGCTCGGCCGAGGCTTCCGGCTCGGGCTCGGTCCCCGTTTCGACGACAGGCTCAGGCACCGTCGACGTGGCCATCTCCGCTTCCATGGCGGTTTCGTCGACCGCCGCAGGATCTATCGGGGGTGGCTCTTCTGTGGCCACAGCGACGACGATCGGCTCCGGCTCCGGGAGGTCGGGAAGAAGCGCCTCCGGTTCGGCGATCACGGGCTCCAGCACCTCGGCGACAGGCTCGACCGGCGCCTGCGTCTCGAGGACCAGCGTGCTCGTCACCTCCGGCTCGTCAAGGGTGTGGACGGCGGGCGGCGTGTCGAGCACGATCGTGCCGGTCGCGTCAGGCTGCGTGTCAAGCACGATCGTGTCGGTGGTGGCGGGCTGCGCCTCGAGCACGATGGTGTCGGTGGTAGCCGCGGGCTCGGCAACCACCGGCTCCGCCGCAAGGTCGCGCGTCGGGAGCACGGGCACGGGCACGGGCAGCAGCTGGGTCGCCTCCTCGACGTGACGCTCGAGGGCGGCGGTGCCCAGGAAGCGCTCGAACCAGCTCGCGATGCGGCGGAGACGCTCGACGCGGCG
>DAIPXW010000083.1:0-7813 GCA_036783075.1 Candidatus Dormiibacterota bacterium
CCTCGGATCAGGCGCGTCCGTGGCGGCGGTGTGGGGCGGCCGCTCCGTCGACACCACCATGGGTTTCACCCCTCTGGAGGGCCTGGTCATGGCGACGCGCTCGGGGAGCGTCGACCCGGGCCTCATCCTGTGGCTGCAGCGGCATGCCGGGACGACGGAGGAGGAGCTGAACACCACCCTCGACAGGCGTTCGGGCCTGCTGGCGCTAGCTGGTACGGCCGACATGAAGGAGGTCCTGAACAGGATGTCGAGCGGTGACGCGGACGCCAGGCTCGCGTTCGACGTCTATGTGCATCGCCTGAAGGGATGCATCGCTTCGATGGCCGCCGCGATGAACGGAATCGACGCCCTGGTCTTTACGGGCGGCGTGGGAGAGAAGGCCGCTCCCGTTCGCGCCGCGGCAGTCTCAGGGCTGACCTTTCTTGGCCTGGAGCTCGGACCGACGCTCAACGCGAGCCTGGTGGCCGACGCGGACATCAGCGCCCCGGGCGCGCGAGTGCCGACGCTTGTGATCAAGGCGCGCGAGGACATCGAGGTGGCGCGAGAGGTGCGGCGCGTGCTGTCGGCTGCGTCGTTGACCGCAGGCTCTTAGCATGGCGATCCCCGTCTCGGCGATGGAAGTGCTCGAGTCGAGTCGGCGCGTGCATGTCCTCACGATGAACCTTGACGGCAGCCCGCAGATGTCTTGCGTATGGGTCGGCGTCAAGGGCGGCGAGATCGTCATCGCTTCGCTTCCGCGCAACCGCTAGGTTCAGAACATCGAACGCGATCAACGCCGATGCCGGATCCACCTCCCGGTTTTGTCATCCGGATCGAGCCACGGCGGTTCAGCGGCAACGGCCCGTGGGCCGAGCGCTAGACGCGTTCGAGAACGACGATAGGGATCTCGCGCTCGGTGAGACTCTGCTGTTGCGCGAGGTATGGCACCGTGGCGGCCAGCTCAACGCGCTGCTCCGGCGGCGCGGTGGTCGCCCTGACCTGGAAACGTTCGGGACCCAGCTCCACCGTCGCGGTCGGCGTCACGAGCAGGTTCTGATACCAGGCCGGGGCCTTTCGTGCGCCGTTGTTCGAAGCGATCACCACCAGCCGCGCATCGGATCGGCCGTAGCCGAGCACCACGGTGCGCGGCTTGCCGCTGCGCGCCCCGGTCGTCGTGAGCAGAAGGAGCGAACGACCGGCCATCATGCCGCTGAGCTCGCCGTGGTTCGCCCGAAACTGGGTGATCAGCTCCTCGTTGAAGGCCTTCATGTCGGTGGGAATCGCAACCGGTTTACCTGCTTGTGGCCGCAACTTGCCATCCATGCGTCTATTTATACGAACGCGCCGAGCCCGCAGGTGGCGGCGCGTAGGATGCGGACGTGCAGGGTGTGGTTCTCGATGCTATGAGGACCTATGCGGTCGCGCACCTGGGTCAGAGCACATGGGACAAGATGCTCGAGCGCGTTGGTCGAGAGCCGGCGTTCGAGTACCAGTTTGATCAGGTCTACCCGGATGCAGAGCTAGGCGCGCTCGCCCGCACTGGTGCCGACATCTCGGGCGAGCCCATCACCAACGTGCTTGAGGAGTTCGGCGAAGCGCTGATCCCCGTGATGTTCGGCTACTACGGCTTTCTGGTGAATCCGCGCTGGAGCTACACCGACTTCTTGCTGAACATGGAATCTCTCCTTCACTCGGCCTTGCGTCTGCATACACCAGGCGCCCCAACATCCAGGGTGCATGTAGTCCAAACCGGACCTGAGGAGGTACGGATCGTCTACGACTCCCCGCTGCGCGTGTGTGCCGCTGTCCGGGGCATTATCCGTGGAGCTGCAGCGAAATACCGTGTCGATGCCGAGATCGTCGATGAACGCTGCGTGCTGCGTGATGATTCCGAGTGCGTGATAACGGTGTCGAGGCTCGACTAGCCGTGGTCCGAAAGAGCGACCCAGGCCGGTTCGGATTCGAGTGGTGCCCCGCGAGGGATTCGAACCCCCGACCCTCTGCTTAGAAGGCAGATGCTCTATCCACTGAGCTAGCGGGGCGGCCGCAAGCTAGCGAGACGATACGCGGCGCAGGCCGTCTCCGGTCGAAACGGCCGCGGGCGCCTGAGCCCTGAGCCCCGTCACCGCCATCGTCAAGAGCCTCCAGCAGAGCCGCACGAGGGATGCCACGGTGAGCCCGAAAACGAACGCGTACAGGTACAGCGCCGGTGTCCATCCGACCATGAGGAGGACACCGATCGGGGTGCACAACAGCCCGAAGCTCACGTTCGTCACGGTGTCGACCCGGCTCCGGTACGAACCCACCTTGAGAGAGGCCAGCGCGAAGGCGACGCCCGCGACGACGATCAGCAGCCCGGCGTCGAACAGCGTCACACCGGGCACGAGCATGAAGCCGCAGAACGAAAGCTGGTAGAGGATTCCATACAGGGCGACCTCGATGTTGCGGGTCAGAGGACGGACGGCGAGGATGTCGCCGAGGTGGATCGACATCGCCACGAACAGCAGGCCGGTCAGGGTGGCGATGGCGCCTCCGCCCAACAGGTAGAAATCGCGCCAGGCGCCGATCGTGGTCATCCCGCAGAAACGATCGCGTACACGGCCTCGGTGGACTAGGGCCGGCGGACCCGGCGCCCGAGGGACTGTTGGGCACAAACCAGGTGGTGACGGCGTTCGGGGAGAATAGCCGTGGGCAACACGTTGAGCACCAAGCTGGAGCGGTTGAGGGAAATCCTGGCCGAGGTCACTGACCTGAGCCGGGCTTCGTTGATGCTCGAATGGGACCAGGAGACCTACATGCCTCCGGGCGGCGTGGGCGCACGGTCGGACCAGATCTCAACCCTCACGCGCCTGTCGCACGTGCGCTTCACGGCCGACGACGTCGGTCGCCTCCTTTCCGACCTCGAGGACGAGACCGCGGGCCGGCCTTTCGATTCCGACGAGGCGAGCATCGTTCGGGTCACGCGGCGGGACTACGAGCAGGCGCGCAAGCTGACCCCGGAGCTCGTGTCCGAGATCGCACGGGCCAGCTCGATCGCGCGGCCGGACTGGGAAAAAGCGCGACGGGAAGCAGACTTCAAAATCTTTGCGCCATTCCTGGAGAAGAACGTCGAGCTCAACCGCCGGGTCGCCGATGCGCTGGGATATGAAAAGCGACCGTACGACGCACTGCTCGATCGCGAGGAACCGGGCCTGACCACCGATCAGCTCGAGGCCACGTTCGCCGAGCTCAAGAAGGCGATCGTGCCGCTCGTCGGTGACATCGCGCGAAACGCGGATGCGGTTGACGACCGGGTGCTGTACCGGGGGTTTGATCCGGAGGTCCAGCTGAAGTACGCGCTGGACCTGGTCGCCAAGCTCGGCTACGACCTCAAGCGCGGGCGGCAGGACATCTCGACGCATCCTTTCTCGATCTCGTTCGGACCAGGCGACGCGCGTATCACGACGCGGGTATCACGCGACTTCTTCAACGAGTGCCTGTTCGGCTCGATCCACGAGGCGGGACACGCGATGTACAACCAGGGCATCTCGAAGGCGATCGACCGCACGCCGTTGTGGGCAGGCTCCTCGCCAGGAGTGCACGAGTCTCAGTCGAGGCTGTGGGAGAACCTCGTGGGCAGAAGCGAGGGATTCTGGAACCACTTCTTCCCTAGCCTGCGCGCGGCATTTCCAGATCAGCTGCGCGACACCAGCGCCGAAGAATTCTTTCGCGCGGTGAACAAGTCGCATCCGTCGTTCATCCGGGTCGAGGCCGATGAGGTCACCTACAACCTGCACGTGCTGCTGCGATTCGAGCTCGAGAACGACATGCTGGAAGGCGATCTCAAGGTGAAAGACCTACCCGAGGCATGGAACGAGAAGTTCCGGTCCTATCTCGGGATCAACGTGCCGAACGACCGCGAGGGCGTGCTGCAGGACATCCACTGGTCGTTCGTGTCATTCGGCGTCTTCCCCGGATACACCATCGGTAACCTGATCGGGGCACAGCTGATGGAAAAGGCACGCACCGACATCCCCGACCTCGGCGCGCAGATCGAAAAGGGCGAGCTCGCGACGCTTCTGGCGTGGCTGCGCAAGAACGTCCACCGCCACGGACGCAAGTTCACCCCGAACGAGCTGCTGGAGCGGGCGACCGGGAAGCCGCTGACCGCAAAGCCGTGGATCGGGTACGTACAGGAGAAGTTCGGAAAGCTGTACGGCCTGCGCCACGGCGCCGCGTAGTCACAGGCCCTAGCCGAAGTCGATCGGCGCCAGAACCTCGCGGTTCACCTCGAGCTTGAAGATGTCGGGGCGGCCGTAATGACCCGCCACGTCGAGCGTCCGCTTCGCCGCTGACGCGCGTGCCGGGTCGCATTCCGCGTACAGGATGCCGTGCTGCTCGTGAAGGGGCCCCGCGACCACGCGGCCACCGGGGCTGACGATGACGGAATCGCCCGGGTTGTACCAGGCTTCGAGGTCTGGGAACAGCGTGGCGCGCTGTGGAAAGTCCTTCGGGATGTCCTTGCCGCGCATCGCGCACCCGTTTCCGAGCACCCAGCATCGGCCCTCGGCGGCGATGTGCTGCATGGTCGCGAGCCACGTCGATCCTTCGTCCCAGGTCGGAGCGATGTAGATCTCGCAACCTTGCGCGAAAAGGGCGAATCGCGCCAGCGGCATGTAGTTCTCCCAGCAGATGAGGCTGCCGACCCGACCCATCGGGGTCTCGACCACCTTGAGCCCGCTGGCGTCACCCGTCCCCCAGACCATGCGCTCCGGGTTTGTCGGCATCAACTTGCGGTGGCGGTTGAGGACCTGCCCGTCGGGCCCGATCAGGACCACGGTGTTGTACAGCGTGCCGCGGCTGAACTCGCCGTCGCGCTCGTGGATGCCGACCGACACGGTCAGCTTGAGCCGGCGGGCGGCTGACTGCAGCGGCTTCAGGTCGCCCGCCTTCAGGTCCACCGCGTTCTCGATGAGCCTGCCGTGGATCTCGCCGGTCAGATCGTAGTCGGTGCCCGGACGGAGGCGCCACAGCCACTCCGGATAGCCGGGCAGCCATGTCTCAGGGAACGAAACGAGTCGCGCCCCCGCGGCGGCCGCCTCCTCGAGGAGCTTGACTCCCCGCTCGAGCGTCTTCTGCCGGTGCAGGGTGACCGGCGGGTGCTGCACGACCGCCACCCTGTACGCACCGGTCGCCTTCTTCGGCATTGCGCACATGTTGCTCCCTTCCCGGTGAGGGCTAGGCTGTGCCCGGGAAGTCGCCCGCGCGCGCGACCATCCCGGGCAGCTCCTTGCCCAGCAGGGCCCCGAGCCACGCGGAGGTCCGGATCAAGGCTTCCAGGTCGATGCCCGTGTCGACGCCGAGGCCGCGCAGCAGGTAGGCGAGGTCCTCGGTCGCGATGTTGCCGGTCGCTTTCGGAGCGAACGGGCAGCCGCCCGCGCCGCCGACCGACGCGTCGAGGGACACCACGCCTTCCTCCAGGGCCGCCACCGCGTTGGCGTAACCGGTGTTGCGGGTGTTGTGGAAGTGCGCTCCCACGTTCGCGCCCAGCCTGCGCGCGCCGCCGACCAGCTCCTTCACCTGCGACGGGACGCCGACTCCGATCGTGTCGGCGACGCTGATCTCGTCCGGCGGCACCGCCATCAGGTGCTCCACGATGCTCAGGACACGCTCCGCCGGGACACGGCCTTCGAACGGGCAGCCGAATGCCACGCTGATCGTCACGGTGACGGGCATCCTGTCGGACCGCGCCCTCGCCACCAGGGCCAGGGCGGTCTTCAAGCCCTCCTCCGTGGTCGCGTTCTGGTTCCGGCGCCCGAACTCGTCGGTCGCGGAGAAGGCGTAATGGACCTCGTCGACCCCGGCCTGCAGCGCGCGCTCATATCCCTTGTCGTTGAGCACGAGGCCGGCATAGGCGACTCCGGGCCTGCGGTGCAGGGCCGCCATCACTTCCTCCGCACCGGCCATCTGCGGAACGAGCCTGGGGTTGACGAAGCTTGCCGCTTCGACGCGTTTAACGCCGGCCGCCGCCAGGCGGTCACAGAGCTCTGCTCGAGCGCCAGGTTCCAGCGTGCGCGACTCGTTCTGCAGGCCGTCGCGCGGCCCGACGTCGCAAACGACCAGGTTCACATATATAAGGTAGAACCGACGTGCTGATCACCGTTCGGGTTCACCCGCGCGCCTCACGCGCCAAGGCGGCGTGGAGCGGCGAGGTGCTCGACCTATGGGTGACGGCTCCGCCCGTCGAGGGCGCGGCCAATGCGGCGGTTCTGAAGGCTGTCGCGGACGAGCTTCGGGTGCCCCTCTCGGCGGTCAGCCTGCGCGCGGGCGCCCGCAGCCGGACGAAGGTGCTGGAGGTGAAAGGCGGGCGGCGGGCCTGACGTCGCCGCCCTGTTGGTCAGTAGAGGTCCGACATTGGAGTGGCACGCGCAGCCTCGCCAAGCCTCTCCACCCCAAACAGATCCTCAACCGATGCGAGAAGCGAGTAGTGGGTGTACGGCTGGCTGCTCGTTTTGTGAGTCCCGTGCGGCGTGACGACCAGGGTCAGGACCCTGTTGTCCTGGCTGCCGTCGTCCTCGTCCCAGGTGATGAACAGGACCCCGTTCGCGGACCAGGCCTTCGACGCCATGACCTTCTCGACCGTCTGGCGCAGCCAGTCGTCGCCGACCGGCACCTCGCAGCTGTGCTCGTCGTGGCACATGTCGGGCGTGATCCAGGTGAACATGGGCGTGTTTCCGTTCAGGTCGGCGTCCAGCGACGTGAGCGGAACGACGTTCGCCGGACAGGCGCCTCCGTAATACGCGAACGGGTTGTGACCGGGGTCGTAGGGCACCGGGCTGTCCATGCAGCCGGCGGTCATACCGTCCATGTACGCGCGCCAGGTGATGCCCGCTGAGGTCAGCTGGCTCCCGATGTCCCGCCGCGGGAGGACGTGATAGCTGTCGTCTACGACGCCCCAGGTCTCGCCGGAGGTCAGCGCAAGGTAGTTGGGCACGCTGGGATGCGCCACGGCGTGGTAGTTGCCGGCGACCCCATACCTCGAGGCGAGCGAGGCCGTGAACGCTCCGCCAAGCGCCTCGTCCGGGGACTTGTTCTCCATGACGATCACGAATACGTGCCGTGTGCCCGCCGCCGGAGGCTCGACCGCGCCGGCGCAGCCGGTCGCAAGCACGGCCGACAGGGCCACCCCCGCGCAAATTACCTGTAGCCTCTTGATTTTTCTAGTAACTCTAATTATCATGGGACTTGAATAAAGCGTTCGGGAGGTGGGAAATGGCGTCGATTCGAACTGAGACCGGCATCACGAGGCTGCGAGGCAGGTGGTTTGGCCTGGCCGCGCTTGCCGTCAGCGGCCTCGTCCTGGGGTTGGACATAACAATCCTCGTCACGGCCCTGCCGACTTTGTCGGCGAAGTTGAGCGCCACCACGGATCAGCTTCAGTGGATGTCCGCCGCCTACACGCTGTCGCTTGCCGGGTTCATGCTGCCGGCGGGCGTGCTCGGCGACCGCTTCGGCCGCCGGCGCATGCTCCTGATAGGCTTGGCCACGTTCGGGCTCTCCTCCCTGGTCGCGAGCCAGATGACGTCGGCGAACGGGCTGATCCTCATGCGGGTGGTCATGGGCGCCAGCGGCGCCATCGTCCTCCCGCTGGTGCAGTCGATCATCCCTTCGATGTTTGCCGCGGACGAGCGCCAGCGCGCGATCGGCCTCATCGGAGCCGGTTCCTTCATCGGCCTCCCGCTGGGTCCGCTCGTCGCGGGCTACCTGCTCACGCACTACGACTGGGGCTCCATCTTCTTGATCAACGTGCCGGTAGTCATATTGGCCGTCGTCGGCGTCTGGTTCTTCGTGCCCG
>DAIPXW010000084.1:0-7718 GCA_036783075.1 Candidatus Dormiibacterota bacterium
CGAGAGCCTGGTGGAGAAAGTCGAACGGCGAGGGAAGAATGAGCTCTTCGATCTCGCGGCCGAGGCCGACCCGGGACGCGAAGTAGTCGAACGTTCCGCCTACCGCGAGCGTCGCCGATGTGAACACGGTCGACCGCCGGGCCGCGTACACGTGCTCTCGCAGAAGCAATCCCACGTTGATGGGCGCCGCGCGAAGGACCAGGTTCTCGGTGCGGGTCAGAAGGGTGAACCAGTACACACGGTTGGGGTCGGGACCGAGCATCGCCTCGTGCAAGACGCGGGCCGCCACCTCCAGCCGGCCGCGGATGATCTCGAGCTCGCGGATCCCCTGGTCGGGCTCGGCTCCACCGAGCCAATCGCGGGAGCCTGCGACGGCGCGGCGCATAACGGCGTCCAGCGCCGACAGCGCGGTCACGGCGTTCTCCGTCGCAAGGTGTACGGACAGCCACCCCTGGTCCTCGCGAAGCGTCGGAGTCAGGCGCAGCGAGTCGTCCCTCCGCTCGGACTCGCCGAGCTTGGCTCCGACCCATCGCACGGCGAGGTCGAACAGCTCGCGCACGCGCTCGCCGGCCGCGATGCTCATCGGGATCGCCTGCCCGAACGCCTCGTCCGACGAGCCAAGGTGCGGTTGACGCCTGAGCTCGCCGAGCAAACCGTGGCCGCGCTCCTGCGCGCTCGGGCTGGCGAGGCGCTCCAGCAGCGCAAGCAACCCGGGCCCGTCGACCTCCTCGCGCAGGCCGCGCGTCGCCGCCTCCTCGAGATGGTGCGCCTCGTCGATGACAAGGTGGTCGAACTCGGGGAGCAAGCCTCCGCCGACCTCAGCGTCCGCGAGGAGAAGCGAGTGGTTGACGACGACGATGTCGGCCGCCTCGGCCTCGGCCCTTGCGCGGTGCACGTAGCAGTCCTCTTTGGTGCAGTGGATGCCGACGCAGTCGAGCGGGTCTGACGCGATGTTGGCCCACAGCACCTCTTCGCGCCCGTGCAGGCGCAGCTCCGAGCGATCGCCGCTTTCGGTCGCGTGAAGCCAGATCAACACCTTGAGCTTGAACTTGAGGTCGTCGGGCTCTTGGCACGGTTCGGCGAGGTAGCGGCGCCAGCGACGCAGGGACACGTAGTTGGAGCGGCCCTTCAGCAGGCAAGCCCTGAAGTCCCAGGGCAGCCACTCGCGGAGGCTTGGAAGGTCCTTGCTCATGAGCTGCTCTTGGAGCGTGTGGGTGTTGGTGGAGACGACCACACGCTCGCCATGTCGCACGGCGCGGGCGACCGAGGGCACGAGGTAGGCGAGGCTCTTCCCCGTCCCGGTTCCCGCTTCGACCACGAGCGTCCCGCCTCGCGCCTGGATCTGCGCGACGGCGAGCAACATCTGGAGCTGCGGCTCGCGGTGCTCGTAACCGGGCAGCACCCCCGCCAGGGGTCCCTCGGGGCCGAGCAAGGCCGCGAGGAGGCCGGGGTCGTCCGGAGGAGCCTCCGCCGACCTGGCGCGCCGCGGACCGTCGAGCAGCTCAGGGGTGACTGGGCCCGGATCCGGGTTCGGCGCAGTCAGCGCCTCCGCGAAGAAGCGTGCGATAGGCCACCCGTAAGGGGCGACCAAGGCGAGCATCGACTCCTTCAAGGATTCGTCGAGCACGGCCGCCTCGTCGCGCAGGCGAAGGAGAAGCTGCCGGGTGGCGTCCGCGTCATCCAGCGCCCGGTGGGGTCGCGGCTGGGTGAAGCCCAGCTCGACCGCCAGCAGAGGCAGGCTGTGGCTGGCGGCGGAGGGAAGCAGGATGCGGGCCACGTCGAGCGTGTCGAGGATCTCCGCCGCGGGATCCCAGAGTCCGGCCGCCGCCAGGAAGTCCACGTCCAGCCGGGCGCCGTGGCCGACGGGCTGCCTGCCGCGAAGGAACTCGCCCAGCTCGCGAAGAGCTGATTCGGCGCTCGCGGCACCCCGGAGCTCCTCCTGCTTGATCCCGGTCAGGCGCAGCACGGTGTCGGGAACGGCTCGCCCGGGATCGACGAGTCGTTCGAGCGTTGTGGTCACGCCTTCGGGGGTGAAGGCGACCGCGCCCACCTCGATCACTCGATCCCGGGCCGGGTCAAGCCCGGTGGTCTCGAGGTCGAGGGCTGCGTATTCGGGCACCGCTACCGGATTCTACGGAGCATGTTCGAAGCGGGGGCTAGATGGAGCGCCGGTTGGTATATTTGCGCCCGATGTTAACCGGCGCGATCGAGGCACCCAAGCGGCTCGAGGATCTCCACGTCCGCCGCGACCTGGTCGCGAGCCTCCTCCTGCGGACCCTGGCGTTTGCGGATCAGCTGTCGGGCACCGCGATCGAGACCCGCCTTGGGCTCCCCTTCGAGACGCTCCAGCCGATCATCGAGGAGTTCCAGAAGACGCAGCTCATGGACACCCTGGGCTTCTCCAACGAACCCGGCGTAGAGGGCCGGCCGATCCCGGTCCGCATGAACTACACGGTGTCCAGCGCCGGACGGCAGCGCGCGGCGGAGATGTCCGCCGTCCAGACGCGCTACCTCGGCCCTTGCCCGATCAACTTCGAGGACTACCTCATCCTCGTCCGCTCACAGGTCACCGGCAAAGCGAACGTCACCGACTCCGCGTTGAAGAAGGCGCTCGGCACTCTCGAGCTCGAGCAGCATGTGATCGACCAGATCGGCGGGGCCATGGTCTCGCGCGCCTCGCTCTTCATCTTCGGCGCCCCGGGCAACGGCAAGAGCACGATCACCGAGCGAATGGCGCTGTTGATGGGAGCGCCCATCGAGATCCCGCACGCGGTGGCGGTCGGCGACGAGATCATCCGCGTGATCGACCCCGTGTACCACAAGATCGCCGAGGGCGAGCAGCCGATCGATCGGCGCCTCGTGCGTGTGGATCGGCCGGTCGTGGTCGCCGGGGGCGAGCTGAAGCTGCAGCAACTGGATCTCACCTACGACTCGTCCAACCGCTACTACGAGGCCCCGCTGCAGTGGAAGGCCAACGCCGGCGTGTTCGTGATCGACGACTTCGGGCGCCAGGAGGTGCCGCCGATGCGGCTTCTCAACCGCTTCATCGTCCCGATGGAGAAGAAGGTCGACTACCTCGACCTGTCCGCTTCAGGACGCAAGATCGAGCTGCCGTTCCTGTGCCAGGTCGTGTTCTCCACGAACCTGTCGCCGACGGAGCTCGTCGACGAGGCCTTCCTGCGCCGCATGGCTTACAAGATCGGCGTCGGCAACCCGTCGCCGGAGGCTTTCGGCCGCATCCTCCGCTACGAGTGCGACCGCCAGGGCGTCACCTTCGACGAAAAGGCGATCGGGTACCTGCTCAACAGCCTTTACGGCAAGAAACCGCTGCGCGGGTCACACCCGCGGGCGCTGATCGCGCGGCTGGTCGACCTCGCCAACTACCGCCAGGAGCCGCCCCGCCTCACCCCGCAGACCCTCAAAGAAGCGTTCGACGCCTGCTTCAACCCCGCGCTGGGAAGCCTCACCGAAGACGACTGGGCGCGGCCAGCAATAGGCTAGGCCTATGAGAGGAAACCCTGAGATGGTTTCCTCTCATCGCCCGGTCGCTTCGCGACGGGGCTGCTCTCCTTCCGGTATACGGTCTGGACTTTACTAAGTAGTCACTCCTGGCCACGCGTGGAATGAGGAGGACAAAGTCGCGGCTGGGTTCCACCCAGCCCTGCCACGTCAGCGGTAAGGGCACGTGGCGGCCCGGGTTTCTTGTCAATTTGCTTGACAATGACTACATTCGGGGTTATAACTTCGCCCGGGACACAACATGTCGTAG
Source organism: Candidatus Dormiibacterota bacterium (assembly GCA_036783075.1). Lineage (GTDB taxonomy): Bacteria > Chloroflexota > Dormibacteria > Dormibacterales > Dormibacteraceae > Palsa-870. Next base: position 3,770 of record DAIPXW010000084.1, read on the forward strand.
CCCACGTCTTCCTCGGTTGAGTCCCACGGCCCAACGACAGGCAGGCGGATCGCACACCCCAAGTCGCACCCCACGACACAGAACAGGCCCTCCCCACCGCCTGCCTGTTCTTCTTCTCCTAGACTTCCTTTTGCTGTGAGCCGCAAAGGGAAGAAGAGGGGCAAGGGAAGGTTCCGACCCCCCGTCCGTCAGGCCGGGGCTCCGACTCCGGGCGCTGGTGCAGCCGGCGGCGGGACCACGGCGGCACCTCGCAGCGTGTCGCAAGCACGAGTTGGCGGTGACCAGGCCCTCGTTCGCGCGGTCGAGATGTCCCTCGGCGCTCGCAACCAGGTCATCAAGGGCCGCGCAGGCCGCCTCATCGTCGAATCCGCCGACCCGTCGATCCCCCTGGACCGGGTTCCGTACTTCACCAAGGACCTCATACGGGTGTGCGTGGTCGGCGTCGCGATGCTGGTTCTGCTGGCGATCGGTTCGATCGCCGTCCCCTCGATCGTCAAATAGTCTCAAGGGAATAGACAGCCCCCGACCCAATCCTTAGAGTTTCGAACCGCAATGTCGGTGAGGACAAGCGACTCCGGTCAGACGGCTCTGAAGCAGACCCTCCATCGACGCAAGCTCAACCCCGAGGACCACAAGCACCCCGTCAACGTCGTGCACCACGACGAGGCCACTCTTGGCGAGAGGATCGCGGACAAGGCCGCGGCGGGCATCGGCTCCTGGACGTTCCTGATCGTCCAGACGATCGCGGTTCTGTGCTGGCTCAGCCTCAACATCATCGGCCTGACCCGCCATTGGGACCCGTTTCCATTCATCCTCCTGAACCTGCTCTTCAGCGTCCAGGCCGCTTACACCGGACCGGTGCTGCTCCTGGCCGGCAATCGCCAGGCCCAGAAGGACCGGCTCACCCTCGAGCACGCGGCGGAGGAGGCGGACAAGGCGGACCACCAGAACGTTGAGATCCTCAAGGCGATCGAGAAGAACACCGAGGTGACGATCCAGATCCTCCGCCACGTCGAGGCCCTGGTCTCCGACCACGTCAACCCCGCGAAAGCCTAAGTCCGCCGGCCCGTAAACTCACCCCCGTGCGGGTGATCCTGTTCACGGGCAAGGGGGGCGTCGGCAAAACCTCCGTCGCGGCCGCCACCGCGGTGCGGTGCGCAAAGTCCGGATATCGGACCGTGATCATGAGCACCGACCCCGCCCACTCGCTGGGCGACTCCTTCGACCTGGAGCTGGGTCATGAGCTCACACCCATAATCGACAACCTCTGGGCGCATGAGGTCTCCTCGCTCCACGAGATGCAGCGCCACTGGGTGAAGCTGCACGACTACGCCGTCGAAGTTTTCGCGGCACAGGGCCTGGACGAGGTGATCGCGGACGAGGTGGCCAACCCTCCTGGCATGGACGAGATCGCCTCTTTGATGTGGATCAAGCACTACGCCCAGCGTGCCGAGCACGACGTGTTGATCGTCGACTGTGCACCGACCGGGGAGACCCTGCAGCTCCTGACCTTTCCAGACGCCGCCAAGTGGTGGCTCGACAAGATCTATCCCTGGGAGCGGCGCGCGATGCGCATCGCTCGACCCGTGCTTCAGCCGATGATGGGCATGCCCCTTCCGTCTGATGAGATCTTCGCGTCGCTGAAGGACCTGCTCCTCGACCTAGGCGGAATGCGCAAAGTGCTCACCGACCCCGCGACGACCTCGATCCGGATCGTGCTGAACCTTGAAAAGATGGTCGTCAAGGAAGCCAAGCGCGCGTACACGTACCTCAGCCTCTTCGGATACGTGACCGACGCGGTGATCGTGAACCGGACCCTTCCAAAAGAGCTGCACGACGAGCTGTTCCAGAGATGGCAGAAGATTCACAAGCGTTATGAGGCCGAGGTCGAGCAGTCTTTCGCGGGCATCCCGATCTTCAACGTCCCCCTGTTCGATCGCGAGGTGGTCGGCGAGAAGATGCTGATGCGCATGGCGAAGGAGACCTATGGGGAGCACGACCCCTCGCAGCATTTCGCGACGACGAGCCCGCAGCGTATCGACAAGGACGGCACCGACTACGTGCTCACGCTGAAGGTGCCGTTTGCCGATCGCGCCGACGTCGACCTCAGCCGGCACAACGGTGAGCTCTACGTCACCGTCGGCAACTACCGCCGCGAGATATCGCTGCCGCGAATCCTTTCGCAGCGAGACTCGGCCGGGGCGTCGATCCAGAACGGCGAGCTGCGCGTCCGCTTCACCCGCCGTGAGCAGAAGGCGGCGTCCGGAGGGAAGAACGAATGAGCCGCGAGGGGGAGCACGTCATCGAGCTGGTCAACGAGCTTGGTTCGCGCGTGGGGCATCTTCTCTCGGACATGGTTCCGCCCGCCGCGCAGGTGCACCTGATGAACGCGCAGCGAGAGCTGATCACGGCGCTCATGCTCATCTATGAGCACCGGGTCACGACGCCTGGCGGCGCCGCTGGCGCCCGGGGAGCGAAGCGAAACGCACCCCGCAGGCGCCAGGCGTCGAAACGCGCCGGCAAGATTCCCATCGATTGAGAATCCCCACGAAGTCAGAGGCTTCGCCGTGACTTCGCGGGGGCTCCTGCCATGAGCCAGTTCGTCTCGTTTCTCCTCGCGGCGCTTCTGCTGGTGCCCGCGCTCCTGGTCGCGATCCCCGTGCACGAGATGGGCCACGCTGCGGCCGCCTACGTCCTTGGCGATCGCTCGGTCCGCTACTTCGGATACTTCACGCCGAACCCGCGCCGGTTTATCGACCCGCTTGGCGCCATCGCCGTGTTCGTGGCGCTGGTCGGATGGGGAAGGCGGGTGCCGGTCCAACCGAACCGGATCAACACCACCGGCCAGCGCGTCATCCACGAGCTCGGCGGACCCGCGGCGAACCTGGTGTTGGCCGTCGTGCTGGGTTTGCTGCTGCAGTGGCTGCTCCGGCTTGGGCTGCCGTTTTCGTACGACCTGTCCGTTGGCCTGGTCGGGGCAGCCCTGTACGTGATCGTGTTCCTCAACCTTTCGATCTTCGCCTTCCAGCTGTTGCCGATCCCGGGTCTCGACGGCTGGGGCGTCATCGAGGCCATCTTCCGCAGCCGCAACCCGAGGTTCTTCTTCCGTGTGGACTCCCGGCGGCAGCAGATCTGGATCGGCTGCATCGTCGTGATCTTCCTGTTCCAGCTGTTTCAGGGCGGCAGCCTTCTGTCGCTGGTGATGACCCCCTTCTACTTCCCCGCGAGCCTAATCTCATTAGGCGGATGCCACGGATACGCGATTCCCGGGTTCAACGGACTGCTTCCCTGCCCGCGGTAGGGACGCTGGTCAACGAGCCTGCGTATGCGGTCCTGGTCACGGAGTTCGGCCGCGCGCGGGTCGTGCAGGCGCTCCGCGACCAGGTGACGGCGGAACGACAGGGCGCCGAGGTCGACGGCGCCGAGCGCGTCGCGCGAGTCGGTGCCGGCCTGCGCGCGGCCACCGCACCGCGGCTGCGCCACGTCATCAACGCGAGCGGTGTCATCCTGCACACGAACCTGGGAAGAGCCCCGCTACCCCGGGCCGCTGTGGATGCGCTGGCCGTGGCCGCGGGCTACAGCAACCTCGAGCTGGACATCGCCACCGGGCGCCGCGGAGAGCGTGCCGACCTGCTTTCGAGCCTGCTCGAGCAGCTCTTCGGTTGCGATGCGGCGCTTGTCGTCAACAACAACGCCGCGGCCATCCTGCTCGCGCTGACCGCGCTCTGCAAGGGCAAGGAGGTCATCGTCTCGCGTGGCCAGCAGGTCGAGATCGGCGGCGCGTTTCGGATGCCGGACGTGATGCGATTGTCCGGCGCCCGCATGGTCGAGGTGGGCACCACGAATCGCACCCGCGCCTCCGATTACGAGCTGGCCGTGACCACGCGCACGTCCGCGCTCCTGCGCGTGCACACGTCGAACTTCCGCATCGAAGGCTTCACCGAATCGG
>DAIPXW010000085.1:0-7710 GCA_036783075.1 Candidatus Dormiibacterota bacterium
CAAGCGACTCGCCGGCCTCGACGTTGAGATCGACGCCGTCGAGCACGACTTTCGGTCCGAACCTCTTGGCGACGCCCTTGAGTTCGATCTTCGGCGTGCTCATCGGCCGGCGCCAAAGAAGAGTGAGGTCATGGCGTAGTTGGTGGCGAGGATCAGGATCGCGGCCAGGGCGGCCCCGGTCAAAAGGGCCGTCAGCAGGGGCTCGACGACCGCCGACCCCGAGGTGAACAGGAAAACGGGGTTGAGCGCGAGCAGCGCGACCGCAAGCCGAGCTTGGCGGACGTTCGGCGCCAGCGCGTACACGCATGCCAGGGTGAACACGCCGAGCAGCGCCCCCATGGCCTTGAGCGCGCCGAGCTGCGACCAGCCGAACAACCAAAGCACACCGGCGGCGAGCACGTGGTAACCCGGCAGCCACGTGTCCTCCATGCCGAACAGCGGGTCGTGCAGGTGACCCGTCAAGGCCAGGTTCGCCGCGATCAGCCAGTGGCCGTAGCCGTCCTCGAAAGGCTCCGGCATCTGCGCCGCGAACAGCAGGAGGACTGCGCACAGCCCGACCAGGGCGGAAGCCGGCGCGAATTTGCGGACTCTGGCCAGCGCATGCCTGCCGAGGTTGCGCAGGGTGATGACCTCGAGCAGGTCGACGGCGCTGAGGGACGCTATGGTCAGGAATCCAAGGGCGAACATGCTCGCGTAGGCCGCGAGCAGCCACTGGTCGAGCCTGATTGCAACCGGAACGATGGCGAGGGCACCCAGGCCGAGAACGGCCTCGCCCAGCGCGCGGACGTCGCCGACGGCGACATACGCCTGGTCGCGCCATTCCTGGCCGCGCTGCACGATGCTGTGCTTCGGGGTCCTGATGAACTGGCCGCCGGGGCGGATGGCGCGAAACAGGGCAAGCAGCGCGGTCAGAGACATGCCGGCGCCGACCACCTGGCAGACCAGGGAAGGAAGGCCGGACCACCAGGGCCGCCCGCGCCGGGTCTGGGCGACGATGAAACCGAACCACGGCGACACGGCGACCGGCACGACCAGAATGGACGCTTCCGCGAGCGGCCAGGGCAGCCCGTTCCGCCCCAGCGTGAGGAGCAGCACCGGGTAGCACAGGAGCTGGATGAGCATCAACGGGCCGATCGAGTACGCGAGGAGGTGGACTGTCGCCTGCACCTTGACCGCCGCGCGCTGCCGGCTTTTCAGCACCGGCACAAGCAGCTTGAACGCGGACTGGAAGCTGCCGGTGGCCCATCTCGACTGCTGGCGCCGGTAGGCGTCGATCGACACGGGCAGCTCCTCAGGCACGACGAGGTCTTCGAGGTACGCGGCCCGCCACCCGCGGAGCTGCGCGCGGTAGCTCAGGTCGAGGTCCTCGGTGAGCGTCTCTGCGCTCCAACCGCCGGCGTCTTCGATGGCTGCCCGCCGCCACATCCCGGCCGTGCCCGTGAAGTTGGTGAAGTAGCCACTCGCCGATCGCACGGCCTGCTCGACGAGGAAATGGAAGTCGATGGCGAGCGCCTGCAGCCGCGTGAACCAGGAATAGCCCTCGTCCAGGTGACCCCAGCGGGCCTGAGCAAACCCGATCGAGGGGTCGTCGAAGCAGCCTGCCATCCGGCGGAGAAAGTCGCGCGGCGGCACGAAATCCGCGTCAAAGATCGCGACCAGGGGCGCATCGGTCCGGGTGAGCCCGAAGGCCAGCGCGCCCGCTTTGAAACCGGCGCGCGTGCCGCGTCTCACCTGGGTCGCATCGATGCCTTTCGCGCGCCAACGGGCGACGCCTCGAGCCACGATCGCGGTCGTCTCGTCGTCCGAATCGTCGAGCACCTGGACCTGGAGCCGGTCCGCGGGCCAATCGATCGCGCACACCGCGTCGAGCACCCGCTCGGCGACGTACCGCTCGTTGTAGACGGGTATCTGCACGCAAACGGCAGGCTCGTTCCCGCTGACACTCGAGCCTGGCCGACGCCTGGGCAGGCTCGTCGCGCGCCAGGTCAGGTAAAGGAGGTTGACGCCGAAGCCGAAAAGAAGGACGCTCGTGATCCCAAGGATCGCGACCGCGATCGCGCCGATCATCCGGAGTCCCGGTCGAACAGCGTGTAGGGGCGCATTGTCGAACGCACGTAGGCCACGCGAGCAAGAGCGTCGGGGCGCCGGCGGCGCGTCCACTGCATGTACCGCCACGCGTTCTCGCCGATCTTTCGCGCGGCCCCGTCTAGGAAACCTGGAAACAGGGCTCGCGGCAGGCGGCGAGCGGGCGCATCGATCAGAAGCGGTGCGGCCTTCTCGGCCAGCTGCGGGAAGAGCTCGAGCAGCCGAGGGTTGGCGTCCATCAGCTCGTCGACCGCCTCGGACCCGAACACCGTCTCCGACATGAGCAGCTCGAACGCCATGTCCTCGTCCTGGCGCAAGAGGGGGAGGCACTGCGAGCGCTCGAGGATCAGATTGGCGGTCATCAGGCGCGGGGCGATCGGCCGCCGGGTCAGGTCGTCCACCGGCTTTGCGCGGTGGGCCAGCGCGTGCGCGAGACCGAGGGCGTTGACGGCGACGTATGCGAGATGCCGGTGGCCGTCGTCGACGATCAGGTTGAGGTCGACGTCGTCGGAAGCCCGGAACCCGCCGCTCGCGAGCGAGCCGGCGATCGACACGCAGCGGATGAAAGGCGCCACCGCCACGAGCGCGCAGACGAAGCGAACCGCCATCCGCCTGTATGCCTCGGCTTCGTCGTGGTGAGCAAGGGCGCGGGAGCGGATGTGCTCCACCTCGGCCGAGGCCGAGCGTTCGACCACCAGCTCGTCGAACACAGCCAGCCCGGGGCTTGCGGCGACCGACCACCTGACCTCGTGCTCCGGGATCGACCCGCCAAGGCATACCTCGCCGAGGCGGCGTGGTGACAGCGCGTAGCCTCTGCGCCGCAGCAGAGCGACCGTCCTCTGGACGCGGTGTGACGTGGATACGGATGGAGCTGGGTCAAGGCCGATGATCAAGAAAAGCGCCTCCCGAGCTGACGAGGTCGTGGATGCCCGACGCGCTGCCGGGCGGGCCTCAGATCTGAATACGAGACCGGGTTACGATTGCATCCAGCACAGGTCCGCACCAGCTTCTGCGAGGAGTCGACATGACCGCCGACGGACACTTCCGAGTCCCCACCCCAGTCAACGAGCCGATCCGCCCGTACGCGCCCGGCGACGCGAGCCGCAAGAGCCTGAAGTCCAGGCTGGCGGAGCTCACCGACGCGCGGACCGAGGTGCCGATGCTCATCGGGGGCGAACGGCGGTGGGGCGCCTCGCGTGGGACGATTCGCTCGCCTCACCGTCACGAGCTGGAGATCGCCGAGCACGCGGTCGGCTCGACCAAGGATTTCGACGATGCCATCGCGGCCGCGCTGAAGGCAAGGAAGATGTGGGCGGCCACCTCGTTCGCGGAGCGCGCCGCCGTCATTTTGCGGGCGGCGTCGCTGCTTGCCGGACCATGGCGCGACACCATCAACGCCGCCACCATGCTCGGCCAGTCCAAGACCGTGCACCAGGCAGAGATCGACGCGGCGTGCGAGACGATCGACTTCTGGCGCTACAACGCATTCTTCGGGGACCAGCTCCTCACTCAGCAGCCACAGAATGACAGCACGGCGTGGAACCGCCTCGAGTACAGACCGCTCGAGGGCTTTGTCTTCGCCGTCAGTCCGTTCAACTTCACGTCGATCGCGGGCAACCTCCCCACCGCACCGATGCTGATGGGCAACACCGTTGTTTTCAAACCGGCCACCCAGACACTGTTGGTGAGCCACTTCCTGATGGAGCTCCTCGTCGAGGCCGGAATGCCGCCAGGCGTGATCAACCTGGTCAGCGGCACCGCCTCGCAGATCTCGGAGCGCGTCCTGAGCCACAAGGAGCTGTCGGGAATTCACTTCACGGGCTCGACCGAGGTGTTCCAGGGCATGTGGCGAGAGGTGGGTCACAACATCGACCGCTATCGCACGTACCCGAGGCTGGTGGGCGAGACCGGAGGCAAGGACTTCATCGTCGCGCACGATTCCGCGGACCAGGACGCCCTGCGCACCGCGATGATCCGCGGCGCATTCGAGTACCAGGGACAGAAATGCTCGGCAGCATCGCGTGCGTACATCCCGCAGTCGATGTGGAAGAGGATGAAGGAAGGGCTCGCGGACGAGGTGGACGCCATCGCGCAGGGCGATGTGGCGGATTTCCGCAACTTCATGGGCGCTGTGATCGACCGCAACGCATACACGAACCACATGGCGGCGATCGATTTCGCGCGTAAGGCGGAGGGCACGAAGGTTATCGCCGGGGGGAAGGGCGACGACAGGGTCGGATGGTTCATCCGCCCGACCGTCATCGAGACGAGCGACCCGGACTTCAAGCTTCTTCGAGAGGAGCTGTTCGGTCCGATCCTCACCGTCCACCCGTACGCGGACGGCAAGTTCAACGAGACGCTCGAGCTGTGCGACCGCACGAGCCCCTACGGGCTCACGGGCGCCATCTTCGCGCGCGACCGGCAGGCCATCCGCCAGGCATCCGAGACCCTCGTCAACGCGGCCGGGAACTTCTACATCAACGACAAACCCACCGGGGCGGTGGTCGGGCTGCAGCCGTTCGGCGGCGCCAGGGCGTCGGGCACCAATGACAAAGCCGGGTCGATCCTAAACCTGATCCGCTGGACGAGCCCACGCATGATCAAAGAGACGTACGTCTCTCCGACGGACCACCGGTACCCGTTCATGGACGCCGAGTAAGAAAGAAGGACCCGACTATGGGTGCGCGCGTCAGGGTCGCCGTTGACAGCCCGGTGATGACGGTCACGATCACCCGGCCCGAGGTCCGCAACGCGGTGGATTCCGCGACCGCCGCTGCTCTCTACGACGCTTTCGAGCTCTTCGACCGAGACGAATCCCTGGCGGTCGCGGTCCTGACCGGCGAGGGTGACAACTTCTGCGCCGGCTTCGACCTCAAGGAGGTGGCGGCCGGCACCGGTGACCTTCTTCGCGACACCGGTCGCGGCCCCATGGGGCCGACCAGAATGCAGCTGGCCAAGCCGGTCATAGCGGCCATCGAGGGCTACGCCGTCGCGGGTGGCCTTGAGCTGGCGTTGTGGTGCGACCTTCGCGTGGCGGCGAGCGACGCCACCCTAGGTGTGTTCAACCGGAGGTTCGGCGTTCCGCTGATCGACATGGGCACGGTGAGGCTTCCACGCATGATCGGGCAGGGACGAGCGCTCGACCTGATCCTCACCGGGCGGCCGGTTTCCGCCGACGAGGCGTTGCGCATGGGGCTGGTGGAGCGACTCGTGGAACCAGGCCGGGCGCTGGCGGAGGCGCAGGAGCTGGCGCGCCGGATCGCCGCGTTTCCGCAGCAGGCGCTCCGCGGCGACCGCCGCAGCGCGCTCAATCAATGGTCGCTTTCCCTCGATGACGCCGCGGCGGAGGAGCATCGCGGCGGAGCCGAGGTGGCGAACGCCGGCGAGTTGCGGGAAGGCGCGCGCCGGTTCGCCAAGGGAGCGGGACGTCACGGCGACTGAGGGTTGAAGGCCGGGCCGACACCGCGCTCGACAGTCGCGGGGTTGGGAGCCGGCTCGACCGACTTCGGCGACGTCAGTGAAAGAAGGACAAGGATCAGGAGCTCGCCGGCGATGACCGGCAGCGGTCCCCAGATCGGGATGCCTTCGGCGGCGACGACAATCGCAAACATGAGCAGACCGGCCGCGGCGGGAGGTGACGTTCGCAGGCACAGCCAGCCCGCCAGGCCCAGCATCACCAGGTCGTCGATGTGCAGGTACGGGCTCGCAAGCTGGCCGCCGACGATGGCCGGGATGAGGACCCACTCAAGACCCCTCTTGCGCAAGCGGTAGGCGAGGGCTAAAGACCAGGCGGCCACGACCACCTGTATCGCTCGGGTCAAAGCGAGGTTGCCGACGAGCGGGGCAAGGGTGAGCTCCTGGTTTACCGAGACCCCCGCGGCGAAGGTGAGCCGGGCCTCGTAAGCCGAAATTCCGCTCGAGCCGAGGGCGATCGCCGAGATCAACGCGAGCAGGCCGAGGGCAATGACGCTGCCCCAGAACGCCCGGGTCCTGCCGCCGAGCAAGAGCGCGATCGGCACCAGGAAGGCGAGCTGCGGCTTCAGTGCCAACGAGCCCAGCACGACGCCCGCCAACCAGGGCCGGTTTCCGAGCAAGAGGGCGTAGCAGGCCGCGACCCCGAGCGCCACGAAAAGACCGGGCTGCCCGAGCTGCAGCGCGTAGATGACGGGCAGCCACCCGATCGCCGCTGCGAGGTGGATGAGACGAACCGGTCCGTGTCCCGGCGCGGCAAGGCGCCACGTCAGCACCAGCGCCGCGAGCAATAGACCGCTCCATGTCCAGTACGCGACGGGGAAAGGAAGCGCCGTCAAAGGCAGCGCGGACCACGCGACGGGCGGGGGGCTGATGTACCGGGCCAGCTGGGCGATCTTGATGCCTGACCCGATCGCGTCGAGCTCGGCCTGCTGGAGACCCAGGTCGTAGATGCTCGGCCATCCGTGCGCGAGCCCAATCCGCGCCGCGGAGTAATAGAAGGTGAAGTCGTTGTGAAACCGGTCGCCGGCATACGCCTGCGCCCACTGATACAGGTCGTAGGCTGCGAACAGGACCGCCGTCACCGCCCCGGAGGCTATGCCGAGGTTGCGCCACCGCCGGGAAAGCTTCATGCAGGGCGGATCTTAGGCGGCGTTCCCTTAACTTGTACTCCCGTGGCGAGCTTCGAGCCCCGCGTCATCGAGCTGACCGACGCGTCGAGCGTGCACGTCAGGCAAATCGTTCCCGAGGACGAGCCGCTGTTGCACGAGGCGGTGGCCGCGATGTCGGAGCGCACCGTGTATTTCCGTTTCTTCTCACCTATCAAGCGCATGTCCGATGCGCTCGCGCACCGCCTCGCGGTGGTCGATTACAACGACCGTTTCGCCCTCGTCGGCACGACCCATCGGCCTAGGGGCAAGGAACGCATCGTCGGCGTGGCGCGCTATGACCGGGTGCCCAAGGCGGACGTGGCGGAGGTGGCCATCGCGGTGATCGACGAGTTTCAGCGGCGCGGCCTCGGAGGGGCCCTTCTCGCCATCCTCACCAAGGTCGCTCGCGACCATGGAATCAAGACGTTCACCCTCATCGTGCTGCCCGAGAACCGCCAGATGCTCGGCCTGCTCAAGAAGATGGGCTGGATCCACCAGGCCAAGGTGAGCGGAGGTCTCTACGAGATAACGTTCGACCTGCCTGAATTGGCCTGAGAGCCACGGGCGTGCTTTACAGGCGCTCCACCGCCAGGCGGGCGCCGAAGCCCAGAAGGACGACGCCGGTCACGCGCTCCATCCACCGGCGCACCCACGGCGCGGCGATGAAATCCCGCAGGCGGGTCACCAGCAGCCCGTACACGTTCATCCAGGTCCAGCCGATGATCGCGAAGATCAACCCAAGCGTCAAAAGACGCGAGAACAATGCCTGCCCCGGGGCGACGAACTGGGGAAGGAAGGTGACGAAGAAGACGCCGAGCTTGGGATTGGAGATGGCGGAGAGAAAGCCCTGCCTGAAAATCGCATGGGCCGGTGCGGCAGGGGGTGCGTCCACAAGCAGGTCGCCGTGCAGGCGGCGTGACTCGATCAGGGTTCGCACGCCGAGGTAGGCGAGGTACGCGGCGCCCGCAAGCTTGAGCACGAACAGCGCCTCGCCCGAGGCGCG
>DAIPXW010000086.1:0-7667 GCA_036783075.1 Candidatus Dormiibacterota bacterium
CCCGGCTTCGCCGGGGAAGCCAGGCAGGACACCTTCCCCGCATGGCGGGGAAGCCAGGGGAAGCCAGGGGAAGCCGGGGGAAGCTAGCTGCAGGCGCCTGTGGCGCTCGGGGCCGGGTTGTAGGTCACGCTGACGTCGGGCGTGACGGTGACGCGGCTTGCCGCCGTGATCACGGCGATGTAGGCGGCGCATCCCTCCGCAAGGTGGAAGTCGGTGTTGATGCTCGTCACTCCGAGCCACCCGGCCGCGGAGCCCGAGTGGTTCATGCAGTAGAAGGTCGGGCCCTGTCCGTTCTGCACGCAGGTGACCGCGAGGCCGAACTGCTTGACCGAGAGGATGCTGACCGAGATCGGCCCGGTGGACGTGAGCTTGAGGTGGTAGGTGAAGGTATCCGGGACACCGGCGGCGAGGTAGTAGTCGGGTCCAGTAATGGTCTGCGGGACGTTCCAGATTCCGAGCGTCGGGTGCGCGAGCTCGGCCGACAGGTTGGTGACCTGAGCCTGCGAGGCTGTGAGCTGGTGCTGCGTCGTGGTCAGCACCGTCTGCAGGTTCTGATTCTGCCCGGTGAGCTGCTCGGTCTGGCTGGTGAGCGCCCGGGTCGTGTTCTGGTAGTTCGTGTCGTCGACGTAGACCATGCCCAGCCCACCCGCCGTCACCAACAAGGCCGCGCTGAGCGCGGCGGTCCACAACCGGCGCCCGCGCGGGACACTTCCGCTCGTCCAGGCCGACCTCGCGACCGGCTCGGACGTCGCGGCCGGCGGCGGTGAGTACTCCTGGACGTCGGGGAAGGGTGAGTGCTCGGCGACGGGCGGCGTGGTCTCCATCGTGCTGGGAGCCATGATCGCACCCCTCGAGTCGTCAAACGTCATGTCTGACCGGGTCTGGGCCACGCGCTGAGCACCCCGCTGATGCGCGAAGCGTCCTCGGCCTGGCGGCCGGTGTCGAAGGTGAATGTCTTGCCGTCCGGCTGCGTGGCCGGCCCGGGTCCGCAGTTGGTGCCGCAGGGTGCCTCTTCCACGTAGAAAAAGGCGGTCGACGTGAGCCAGACGGGCGATGACCGGATGTTCGGTAGCTGGCCGCCCGACCTGCCGCCGTTGCCGAAGAGCCAGACGTGCGGCGTCCCGGCCGGATCGCGCACCGTGAAGGCCAGGTTGTCGACGCCGGCGGCTGCCCGAGGGCGAATCCAGGGGAGCTGCTGGCCGAAGGCTTGCGACACGCCGCCACTCGGGTCCCAGATGTCCACCGTGGTGCCGAGGGGCTGGCGGAAGTAGAGCCTGCTGCCCGTGCTCCCCCAGGTCGCCATCGTTCCGGTCGCCTGCGAGTAGGCGAGGCTGCCGTCGGTCGTGTGCCGTATCTGGAGATGGTCCCCCGAGCCCGTGAATGTCTGCACCAACGCGAAGTAGGCGCCGTCCGGTGAGAACGCGAGGTAGGCGTCGTCTTCGAGAGGGCTCACGCCGCGACCCGGCACAGGGCCCAGGGTTGCCACCACGCGGTCTCCGCCGCCGCTGAGGAGATGGAGGCTCACTGCGCTGGGGTCAGAGGTCACGTAGGCGACGAAGCTCCGATCGGGACTCCATGCGTGCATACCGTCCATCGACGCGCCGCCCGTCCACGCGGCCACGACCGTGGACGTACCGGTGAACAGGTCGAGGGTTGCGATGACGCTGTCGCCCGGCGTGCCCGGAGATCCGCGCGACGCCCACCACGAGATCACCGTCTGGGTCACCAACTGTGGCCCCCACGAACCGGTGATCGTGCAGATCGTCCGCGGGTTGCGCGGGTCGGACACGTCGGCGAGAACCATGCTGGTCGAGCCCTGCATGGTCAAGAGGGCCTCCTGGGTCGACGGCGGCCCAGAGCAGGTCGCGTGCATGGCGGCCCAATCGGGCACGGTCGGAGCGCTCGGCAGCGGGCTGGGCGACGGGCTGGGCGTGGGCGATGGGGTCGGGGACGGGCTGGGCGTAGAGCCGGCCGATGGGCTGGGCGAGGGGCTCGCGCCCGCAGAGGGACTGGAGTGGGCCACGGCGGGTCCGTTCGGCGAGCAGCCGGCGACGGCCAGCAGCACTCCTATGAGTACCAACCCCCTCCTCACGCGACCTTGAACGAACCTGTGCCGCGGGACGTTACGAATACCTCTTTTGACGGGCCGGGCGCACAGAATACTTCGCTTACCGATTCGACGGGTGACGGGTTAAAGAACAGCTTGATGAAGGTGGCCGGACTGCTTACCGTGGTGCTCTTGCTCTCCGGCTGCGCCGATCCTCCGCGTTTCACGGCCACGGTGGAGACATCAGCCACCGCCAACGCAGTGGTCGGAGGCACAGCGCAGCTCCTGGTCAAGGTGACGAACACGGGGCCCGCGATCCCGCAGCTCGGCCTGGTCTTCACGTCCGCGGACAAGTGGTACGAGCACCACACGGTGTCGGATGCCGGCGGGTGCACCGTCGACCCGGGCCCCTCGGCGTTCCGGTGCGGCGACCTGCCGGCCGGCGCGTCGGTGTCGTTACTGATCGTGGGCGTCGCAAGGGACGCCGGCACCTTCCATTACGAGCTTGTGCTGCGGGAGCTCGTCCAGCCGTTCGACTACGTCAACGACCATCCAGACGGCGCGGACGTGCAGACATGGGACGAGACCATCACGACGAAATAGGGGTTCACAGCGCGCTCGGGATGGTGGCCGACATGTTGGGCATGGATAGGATTTCGGAGTCCATATGGGTGCCCTGTTTCCCCAGGTCGAGCCGCATGAAAAAGGGATGCTCGCTGTTGGTGACGGCAACCTCGTCTACTGGGAGGTCTGCGGCAACCCGACGGGCAAGCCGGCTCTCATGCTGCACGGCGGCCCGGGCTCGGGCTGCGCATCGTACTGGCGGCGGTACTTCGACCCGACCGCATATCGCGTCGTCCTGTTCGACCAGCGCGGTTGCGGCCGCAGCACGCCCCACGCGAGCGATCCCGTGGTCGACCTCGCCGCCAACACCACAGCTCACCTCCTCGCGGACATCGAGCGGCTTCGCACGCACCTTGGCATCGAGCGGTGGTTGGTCGTGGGCGGTTCGTGGGGCTCGACGCTCGGCCTCGCCTACGCCGAACGTTTTCCCGAGCGCGTCTCCGAGATGGTCCTCTTCAGCGTGGGGACGACCACGCACCGCGAGGTGCGCTGGGTGACGCGCGACGTGGGCCGGTATTTCCCGGAGCAGTGGGCCCGGTTCCGGGACGGCGTGCCCGCGGCCGAACGCGACGGGGATTTGATCGCCGCCTATAACCACCTGCTGCGGGACCCGGACCTCGCCATCCGCGAGCAGGCCGCTGTTGACTGGTGCCGCTGGGAGGACACCCATGTTGCCGTCCGGCCCGATCACCGGCACGACACCCGCTACGACGACCCGAGGTTCCGCATGGCGTTCGCGCGGCTGGTCACCCATTACTGGCATCACGCGGCCTTTCTCGAGGACGGCGCCTTGCTGCATGGGGCAAGCCGTCTCTCAGGGATACCCGGAGTGCTGATCCACGGGCGGCTCGACCTCAGCTCTCCGCTTGACATCCCCTGGCAGCTGAGCCAGGCGTGGCCCGGCAGCGAGCTGATCGTCATCGACGACGCGGGCCATGGCGCAGGCGAGCCCGGTATGGGAGAGGCGCTGCTGGCGGCGATCGACCGCTTCGCCCCTAAGCGATGAACGTCTCTTAAGATCCTTCGCCCCGCCTGGCGTGCGAGCCATGCTCGCCTCTTCCCCGCATTCGGAAGGGCAGGTCGAGCAGGAGGAATAGGGCTGCGCCGATCAATGCGGCCGGCCCGAGATACCACGGCCATGGTCCGAGGAGGTCGAGCGGCGTCGGGCTGGGCGGTTTGTATCGCAGATACATGTAGTTGGCGCCCGTCGCCGCGTCGACGAGCCCGACCAGCGCCGCGTAGCCGATGGTGATCGAGGCGATCGTGATCACGGCGCGGCGGCGAGGCGGCAGGCGCAGGCCCACAACCAGCAGGAGCGCCGCCGTCACGGCCCCCCCGTGTGCGACGTAGTACTGGATGAAGAGGAAGTCCGGGAAGTGCTGCGGCAGATCGGGGGTCAGCAGGGCCTGGATGGCCCCTGCGAGAGCCCAGAAATAGGTCAGCTCGACGAGCAACGGCCGGCGGAGCCACAGCGCGAGCGCGGCGGCGATGACCGTCATGTCGCACAGCTGCAGGGGCAGCGCGTCGGCAAGGCTGAATGCGCCCAGGCCGCGCGACAGGAGGTAGGCCCACCAGCCCAGCTCGGCCGCGACCAGCACCAGGGCCAGGACCCGGCACCCGGTTTCGATCCACAGGCTCGGCCTTCGCCGGGCCGAAACGACGGCGCCCAGCGCGCAGGCCGCGATCGCCACAAGTGCCAGCAGGTGCTCGGCCGAGAACAGCGCCGCCATCGCTCAGCGGCCTCGCATGGCAGAGGTCACCCCAACTCCAAGCATTTCGGCCCTCGCCGCGCTGTCGGCCGGCCCGGACAATCTGGTCAAAGGAGTGACACCCCATGACCAATCTGATTCCGCCCGAAGGAGCCACTGAAGAGCAGCTCGACGCATTCGTGGCAAGTCTGCGGCAGGAGGCCCGGGCGCACGTGCGCCGGCTGCTCGCCGCCGGCGCGCCGGAGATGGAGATCTCGGACTACGTCGCGAGCCTCGAGCCGGCGGAGGCCGACTCGATCACCCCGGACAGCGAAGGAGGAGAGGCATGAGCGGCAAGGGCAAGCGCGAGAACCCAGAGACCCCGACTTCCCTGGATCGGGTCGACACCCACCGGAAAGGCCAGCGGGGCGACCCTGACCACAAGAAGCCCGCCGCCGTCCAGGGGTCCAACGCCGGCTACTGGCAGGCCGTTGGATCGACCCGGGCCGCGGCCAAGCGCTCGAAGCGGCCCTAGACGCCGAAGCGCCGCTCCGCGCGCCGCTGCCGGTCTAGCGCGATCCGGTTTTCGTGGCTTTCGTGACTTTCGGGATGATCCTGATGCTTCCCGCCGTGGGGAAGAAAGTGCTCTCGTGGCCGTCTTCCCAGCGGACGCGATAGTGCGTGCTTTCGCCGGACTCCAGCACTTCCAGGATGACCCCTTCCCGCGGCGATTGCCCCACGCGCTCCGACTCCATGCTCACGCGATCGCCGACTTTGCCCTGTTCCATCATCGTACCTCCCGCGTTTGATCGATTGATGCGAAAGCTAGGCGGGCGACAACAGGCCATCCAGTGCTGTAAGACCCCGGATGGCAGGGGCCCTAGGTCACATCAGGCGGCGAAGCTTCCGATCGGAGGCGCGATCCAGACCGAACCAGCCTTCGCCGCTACTCCTCCCTACTCGACGCGGGAAGGCTCAGGTACTCCTTGACGTTTCCTCCCGCGAGCTTGTGCACGGCAGCAAGCGTGGAGGCAACTTTCGTCGCGATCTTGTCGAACACGGCGAGGATCTGGGAGAAGTCGCCTCCCGAATCGACGTTCCACCACTGGCCGCCCGTTTCGGTGGCCATCGATCGGAAGTATTTGATGTTTGGCGATAACACGAACGCGATTGCGCCGGCTTCGCGCAACCTTCCGGACATGGTCGCAGGGCGCAGCTTCTGCTGCAAAGCAGGTTCATCTGTGATCAGAACGACGACCTTCATGGCATCGGGGCGGAAACCCGGCTGGTCCAGCGCTGCTTGCAGCGCTTCCAGCGAAGACTCCCCTTCATTGCCTCCGCCCGAATAGCGGGGAAGCCCACGAAGCAGTGTCTTGACCCGATCCGCGCTGGAGCTGAACGGGGTCGCCACAATCCGGTCCCCCTCGACTGTCAGGTCTCCAAAGCCGACGACGGCCGCCACCCAATCGATTCGCCTCGTTGCCAGCTTGTCGACAAAGGATTGGCAGGTTTCGATAAGGGCGTCGATCTTGTCGTTCATGCTGCCGGTGGTGTCGATGACGAAGACGAGGTCGGCGCGCGCCTTCGCAGAGTCCTGGCCGACCTCCATCCGCACGACCTTCGCCGCGCTTGGTCGCATGCCCGAGCGAGATGGAGTCGGAACTATCTTGCTCATGGTTACTCCCTTGCCGTGACGGTCAGCTCGATGTCGCCAGTGAGGGTGGTGCCAGGCTTCAGAAAGCCATCAGCCACCGCCAGCGTGAAGTCGATGTCCGCAGGCAGGTTGTCGTCACTCCAGTGCCAGTGAACCTCGGCTTGATTCCACGGGGGAGACAGCGCGAGGTCGATGCGGTGAACCGCGGGATCGAATGAGGGGCCGGCTGCTTGCGTCAAGCGCACTGAGAAGTTGATCTCGCGAGCACGGGGATCGAAAGCTCGCAGCACGATTTCGGACGGAGCGATTACGAGCTCTGGTAGTTGAGCGCCGCTGCGTGCATCGTAATCGGCACGCAGGTCAGGTTTGCCCAGCACTCGAAAAGCCTCGTTGATCCGCTTCATGTGCTCTTCGGCTCGCGAGTCCCCCCTGTTGTGATCAGGGTGGTACTTGAGCGCCAGGCGCTTGTAGGCAACCTCGATCACTTCGGGATCGGCTGACGGATCCACTTGAAGCACGCGGTACAGGTTCTCGTCAGCAGGCAACTTTGCCTCTCCCGATCAGGTCTCCGATCCCCAAAGTCTAGGCCACCGGTTGGATATTCCAACCCAGACAGCTGTCAACCTCGGGTACAAATAGGCGGAATTGGCACGCTTGCGATTGACGGTGGAGATCCGGCCTACCGCGGCTGCTGCCGGCAGGTACGTACCGAGACCAAGGCCAACCTCCCACGGCGGTGCGCGGCGCCGTGGGGTTCCCACCTGGTTGCGACGCGTTGGGTTGCTGCTGGCTGCGCTTGTGGTCGCGGTAGGCACATGGAACTACCTGCGTCCGGTTCCCGCGGCTGCGGCAACCAGCTCGGGCTCTACCCAATCCGCGATCTCGGGAGCTCCCCCCAGCCTGCCCTGGCCTGGCGTGGGTTCCGCGGCGGTGGGCGTTTCCGGGTTGGGCCTGATAGCCACCTCGGGTGACGCGGCTCCAGCACCGGCGGCGAGCGCGGCAAAGGTGATGACGGCCCTTGTCGTGCTCGCCGACAAACCACTTGCGAAGGGCGAGTCGGGTCCGATCCTGACCATGACCGACCAGGATGTGGCGACCTACACGGCGGACGCGGCCGAACAGCAGTCCGTCGTTCCGGTCAGATCCGGTGAGCAGCTGAGCGAGTTCGAGGCGCTGGAGGCGCTTCTCGTCCCGTCAGGCAACAACATCGCGGAAACGCTCGCCCGCTGGGACGCCGGCTCGGTGGCCGGCTTCGTCACCAAGATGAACCAGCGCGCAGCGGCGCTGCACCTCACGCGGACGACGTTCGCGGACCCCGCAGGCGTGTCGATTCAGACGGTGAGCACGCCGACGGATCTGCTCGCGATGGGCATGTTGCTGATGCAGCAGGATGTTCTGGCCCAGATAGTCGGCCTGCCGCAGACGACGCTGCCGGTCGCCGGCACCGTCTACAACGTCAACTCCGCTCTCGGTCAGAGCGGGATCATCGGGATCAAGACCGGCTCGGGTTTGAATTCCGGAGCCAACTTCCTGTTTGCGGCTGCAGCCACGGTCGACGGTCAGCAGCTGACGCTGTACGGCTGCGTCATGGGCCAACCGACCCTGGACGCAGCCTTCAGCGAGGCCGAGGCTCTCATCGGCACGATGCAGGGCG
>DAIPXW010000087.1:0-7640 GCA_036783075.1 Candidatus Dormiibacterota bacterium
GGCCAGGTCGACGATCGTCGCCGTCACGTCCTTCGAGTCGGCGCTCTCGTCGAGGATCAACCCGAGCAGGGCCGGCCGCATGTTCTGCGGGGGCTCGAACTCGACGACGAGCGGGTCGTGGTGGAACAGCGGCTCGGCGCGCTCTCGCGGATCGTTGGTGAGGTAGTACTGGGTCAGGTACTCGCGATCGCGGCCGTGCGTCCACCACAGCCAGGCGACCAGCCCGATTCCGGCGACGGCGATCAGCACGCTTAGCGCGGCGATCAGCGGATTCATTTCGAATGCGTCCTGGGGAAACTGGCGCTTGCGCGACTCGAGCAGCGGCGGCGGGACCGTGACCGCTCCCTTGTTGAGCGCCGTCACCACCGACATCTCCTCGCCCGAGGCGAGCGCTCGCGTCGACGTGAAAGTGACAGTGTCGCCGGCGCTCGCCGACGTGCAGGCCTCGATGGATCCCGGCGGGCCCTGGTAGCACGCCGCTTTCTGGAACGAGCCCGCCGGGAGGTGAACCGCGGCGGTCACGGATTGCTTGGGCACCGGCCACAGGGCGCCGTCGACGTTCCAGAACACCTCGTCGCGGTCGGCAAACGAGTTCATGGCGCCCGTGACCGAGTAGGTGATGACGTACCGGTTGGCGCCGCTCACCGTGAAGTTGGGGTCGCCGATCTTGATCACCTCGTTGTCACTGTCGACCGACGTGGTGTAGGGCACCGGCTTGGTGCCGTCGGTGACCGAGACCACATCGAGCAGGTAGTAGCGATCGTGGGTGTCGTCGTACCGATAGCGCAGCGGGATCGTCCGGAAGATGCCGTGCTTCTGCAGAGACCCGAAATCGACCCTGATGTCCTCCTGGACGGTCAGCTTCGAATCGAGGGCAACGTTGACGTCGGAGCTGAACGAGGTGATCGTCCAGCCCTCGTCGGCATGCCCGGCGACGGCGGTGACCCCGAGGGCCCAGGACGCGGCGAAGAAAGCCAGGGCCAGGCTAAGGGCGCGAACTCTCATGACCAGTCCGTATATTGCCTTGGCGCCATGACTCAGATACGGCACGACATCAGGAACGTCGCGATCATCGCCCATGTCGACCACGGGAAGACGACGCTCGTCGACGCCCTCCTCAAGCAGAGCCACACGTTTCGAGACAACCAGCAGGTGGGGACTTTGATCATGGACACGAACGACCTGGAGCGTGAGAAGGGCATCACGATCCTGGCGAAGAACACCTCCGTACGGCACGGGGACGTGACGATCAACATCATCGACACACCCGGCCACGCCGATTTCGGCGGCGAGGTGGAGCGGGTGCTGAACATGGCCGACGGCTGCCTGCTCTTGGTCGACGCCGCCGAAGGACCGATGCCGCAGACGCGCTTCGTTCTGCGCAAAGCCTTCGAGGTCGGCCTGCGGATCATCGTCGTGATCAACAAGGTTGATCGCAGAAACGCGGACCCGAAGCTCGCGCTTGCCCGCGTCCACGACCTGTTCCTGGAGCTGGCGGAGCACGCCGACCAGCTCGAGGCGCCCGTCGTGTACGCCATCGCGAAAGAGGGACGTGCCGGCCTCGAGGCGGACGAGCTGACGGCCGACCTGGAGCCGCTGTTCAAGACGATCATCGAGCACATCCCAGCGCCCGTCATAGAGCCCGGCGGGTTCCAGATGCTTGTGGCCAACCGCGCCTATGACGACTACACGGGGACCATGGCGATCGGTCGCATCTCACGCGGCAGCGTCGCCCCTGCCGACACGGTCGCCGTGCTCAACAGCACCGGCGCGGCGCGGCGCGCGAAGGTTGTGCAGGTCCTGGTCTATCGCGGCCTGGATCGGGTCTCCGTGCCGAGCGCGAGCGCCGGCGACATCGTGCTGCTCACCGGGCTCGAGGAGGTTGCCATCGGGGACACGCTCGCGAACCCCGAGTTCCCCGACCCGCTACCGCGGATCGCGATCGACGAGCCTACCGTGCGCATGACCTTCGGGGTCAACACGTCGCCGTTCACCGGTCGCGAGGGCAAGTTCTCGACGACCCGGCAGCTTCGGGCCAGGCTGTACAAGGAGCTCGACGTCAACCTCGGCCTGCACGTCGAGGACACCGACGCCGCCGAGCGCTTCCTCGTCAGCGGGCGGGGCGAGCTGCACCTGGCCGTTCTGATCGAGACCATGCGTCGCGAGGGCTACGAGTTCGAGGTCTCGCGCCCCGAGGCGATCGTCAAGGTCATCAACGGCCAGCGCATGGAACCGCTCGAGCGGCTCACCGTCGACGTGCGCGAGGAGCATCTCGGGGCGGTGACCGAGGCCCTCGGCAAGAGGCGCGGCGAGATGATCGAGATCGCCTACGACTCCAAGGGCGGCGTGCGCCTCGAGTACACGATTCCGACGCGCGGCCTGATCGGTTTCCGGAACAGCTTCCTGACACTTACCGCGGGCACAGGCCTGATGGGCTCGATCGGGATCGGCTACAGGCCCTGGGCGGGCGACTTCCGTGAGCAGCGCAACGGCGCGCTCACCGCGTCGTCGGCGGGGACGACGCTCGCGTTCGGCCTCGCGGGTGCGCAGGAGCGCGGCACCACGTTCATCGAGGCGGGAGAGGCCGTGTACGAGGGCATGATCGTGGGCATCCAGAAGAGGCCCGGCGACATCCGCGTCAACGTGTGTCGCGAGAAGAAGCAGTCCAACATCCGGTCATCGACCTCGGACATCTCGGTGCGGCTGACCCCCGCGAGCCGGCTGAGCCTCGAGCAGTCCCTGGATTTCCTCGCCGACGACGAGCTTCTCGAAGTGACGCCAAAGCACCTGCGGCTTCGCAAGCGGTACCTGACGGAGGTCGATCAATCAAGGGCCCGCAGGGTCGCCGAGACCCCCGGGGTTAGGCGTTAGCCGTCTGGGGTATACTCTTGTCAGCCGGCGAAGCGCCGGCGCTCACGCGCAGGCTCCAGTTTCTCGAACAGGCCCGCCAGTTGAGTAGGCCTTGAGTTCGAGAGATAGGAGATGGAAATGCCTACAGGCACCATCAAGAAACTGGTCGCGGACCGTGGCTTCGGATTTATCGCAGCCGAAGACGGTAAGGAATTCTTCTTCCACCGGAGTGGCACCGAAGGTGACTTCGACAGCCTCCAGGGTGGCGAGAAGGTCTCGTTCGAGGTCGAGGCGAGCCCCAAGGGCCCGCGCGCCAAGAGCGTCCGCACTCTTTAATTAGAGAAGCCAACTAAGAACCCCGGGTCGCAAGGCCCGGGGTTTTTGTTTTCCCTCTCCCGCTCCGCGGGAGCAATCAAATGGTCGCGGGAAGCGTGTCCGACTCGCGCCTGGCACGCAGGGTCAGGGTGAGGGACGAAACACCGCCCCGTTACCCGGCGTCCCTTACTGACGGCCCCCGTCGTCGTTGTCCCAACGGTCGCCGTCTTGACGACCGTGACGCTCATGGCCGTCCCGGTGATCAGCGCGTTCCGTCACGAGGTGGGTCACGGCCACGGCGCAGCTGCCGCCCGCATCGCAGATCGTGCTGGTGACCGTGTGCGGCCCCGCCTTCGAGTAGGTGTGCGACCCGGTGACCGAGAAGACTCCGGCCGCCGGACCGCTGACCACGCCGGCCGTCGTCGTCCCATCCCCCCAGGAAACCTTCACCGAGTAGTCCGAAAGGACTCCACCGGGGTCGCCATCGGAGAACGTGGCGAGCGTGGCCTTCGTCAGCTGAGTGGTCAGGACCAGGCTGGCCCCCTTCGCGGCCAGAGCGGCGTCAGACACGACAGCCTTCGAGGCTGCCGTTGAGGATGTCCCGGCCGCGTCCACGTCGCTGACGGTAATCGCCAGCGCAAACGTCCCTTCCTCGAGATAGGTCTTGGTTCCCGCGACCGCGAAACTGCCCGCTGCGCCCGTGATGGTGCCAGCGGAAGATGTGCCGTCACCCCACGTTATCGTCGCCGAGTACTCGGCCGCGGTTGCCGACGTATCGGGGTCGGTGAATGCAGCCACCTTGCCCGTGAAGGGGTGACCTTCGGACGCCGCCACCGCAGATCCGGCGAGATTGATGGCCGGGTCGTGATACACGAGCACACGCCCGATTTGGTTCTGGGGCTCCTCGGCGAACCAGACGTTTCCGTCGGGCCCGGTCGCGATTCCGCCGTATCCCGCTGCGCCCGAGGGCGTCGGGAACTCGGTGACGACGCCCGCCGGGGTGATCCGGCCTATGGACGGGGCGTTCTGCTGGGTGAACCAGAGGTTCCCGTCGGACCCGGCGGTGATGTTCCCGGGCGCGCTGCCGGCGATCGGAAGCGGGAATTCGGTGACCACGCCCGCAGGGGTGATCCGGCCGATCATGTTGGTGCCGAACTCCGCAAACCAGAGATTGCCGTCCGGCCCGCTCGTGATGTGCGTCGCGGTGGTGCCAGGGGTGAGGGAGGCGACCTCCGTGACCGTGCCGCCGGTCGTGATCTTCCCGATCTTGTCCGTGTTCTGCTCGACGAACCAAAGGTTGCCGTCAGACCCTGCCGTGATCCCTGTCGGTCCGGCCCCCGCCGCGAGGACCGCGACCTCGGTCACCACCCCGGCGGGGGTGATCTTGGCGATGGTGCTCGTGGAGTACTCGGTGAACCAGAGGTTCCCGTCAGGCCCCACCGCGATTTGATCCGGGCCACTGTTGAGGGACGGTATGGCGAACTCGCCCAGCATCGTCCCCGACGTGCTGACCTTTCCGATCTTGCCGGCTGTGAACTCGGTGAACCAGAGGTTCCCGTCTGGACCCGCCGTGACCCAGAACGGCCCGCCGCCAGGGGTGGTCAGAGGAAACTCCCCGAGGATCGTCCCGGTAGGGCTCATCTTGCCGATCATCGACGTTCCGAACTCTGTGAACCAGATGTTTCCGTCTGGCCCAGAGGCCACGCTGGTCGGCCGGGCGTTGACCGCCATGCCGCCGAATTCAGTGATGTCGCCGACGGCGGCCGAAGCCGGTACGGCCGTTACACCAAGCAACGCAAGTGCAACCGCGGCCCCATTCAGGACGGCCAACGTCGTCGGGATAAATGCCCGTCGCACAATGCGTTCCATCACCGAAGCTAACGTCGGGATCTGATCAGACTTGCCCGATCGCGAATCTCGGCCCACTCGGCCGATGAGCTCTACCCCGTCGAACCGTAGCTAAGCCTTGAGCCGCTTCATCAACCTCGGGATGTCCAGCTTCGGCTGCGGGTACTGGGGGTTCATCTCCTCGAGCGTCTCGATCAGGATTCGCGACACCGCCCAGTTGCGGTAGTCCTTGTCGTTGGCGGGGACGATGTACCACGGCGCCCACGGCGTCGAGCAGCGCGTGATGGCGATGCTGTACGCGCTCTGGTAGTCATCCCAGTAGGCGCGCTCGTTGATGTCGTTCTCGTTGAATTTCCAGCGTTTGTTCGGGTCGTCGAGCCGCTCCATGAAGCGGCGCCTCTGCTCTTCGTAGGAAATGTGCAGGCACAACTTGATCACCTTCGTTCCGCCGCGCACGAGCTTGCGCTCGAACTGGTTGATCGTGTCGTACCGTCGTTCGATTACGGCCGGCTCGGCCAGCGAATGAACCCGCGCGACCAGAACGTCCTCGTAATGCGACCGGTTGAAGATGCCAATCTCGCCCGGCTCCGGCAGTCGCTTGCGGATCCGCCACAGGAACCCATGCCGCTTCTCCTCGGGCGTCGGCGCCTTGAAGGCCGAGATCTGGACTCCCTGGGGGTTGAGGTTGCCGATCACGTGCGTGACCGTGCCGTCCTTGCCGCTGGTGTCCATGCCCTGGAGCACGATCAGGAGCGACCGCTTGTGCTCGGCATAGAGCCGCTCCTGCAGGTTGAAGAGCTCGATGTGGTGCTTCTTGAGGTCGGTGACCACCTTGTTGGGGCGTTTCAGCCCTGGCGTCGAAGCGGGGTCCCACTCCACGAGCCGGACCCTCCCGTCGCGCGGCTCAGCGCGCAGCAGGTCGCGGATCTGCTTTTTGGGCACGGCCGGAGTGTAGCCCGAGCAGTGTCAGGCGAGCTCTACCGGCACGACCTCCAGCTCGATGAGCCTTTCGTCCCGAAGCACCGAGAGCTGCACCTTCGAGCCGATGTGGGCTTCGACCATGAGCCTCTGCAGGTCGCCTGCTTTGGCCACCGCGGTCTCGCCGACGGAGACGATGATGTCACCGCCGCGGAGGCGTCCGGTCTCGGCGGGACTCCCGCTCACGACCTCCTGCACCTCGACTCCGGCCTTGCGTCCGAGCCTGGTCGCGATCGCGGGCGGCAGGGCCCGCGTTCCACCTGCGATACCCAGGTACGCCCGCCGCACGCGTCCGTTGCGCATCAGGGCGGCCAGGATCGCCTGGGTCGTGCCGTTCATCGGGACGGCCAGCCCCAGGCCCATGCCGGCCACCGCGGTGTTGACCCCGACCAGGCGCGCCTGCCAGTCGGTAAGCGCCCCGCCCGAGTTGCCCGGGTTGAGCGCGGCGTCGGTCTGGATGACGTCCTCGATGAACCGCCGGCGCCCGTTTCCGTCGGCGGTCGCCAGCGAGCGGCCTAACCCGCTGACGACCCCCGACGTGACGGACCCGGAGAAACCCATCGGGTTTCCGACGGCGACGACGAGCTGGCCGACGCGGAGAAGGTCGGCGTTGCCCACCCGCACCGGCTCGAGCGTGGCCGCGCGGGCGCGAGCGATCGCCAGGTCGGACAGCGGGTCGGCGCCTATCACGTCCACGTCAAACTCCCTGCCGTCGATGAACGAGGCGCTCGCCGATCCGGACTGCGCGACGACGTGGGCGGACGTCACGAGGAAACCGTCGGGGGTGATGACCACGGCCGACCCGGACCCGCCGCCGGCGCGGCCCGGTCGGCCCACCCGAAGGCTGGCGACGGCTGGTAGGACTCGCTCGGCCACAGAGGTGACGGTCGTCGAATAGGCGTCTAGCGCCTCGCGCTCGGTCGGGATCGCCGTGATGGGTTCAGCCATGGTGTTACAAGATTACCAAGTAACAGTCCAACTAATTCCGCGCGGCTCTTGCCCGCACCCTCGGCTTCGGCCGGGCCGCCGCTGCGACCACCTCCCGCATCGCCTCGAACTCCAGCTCGAAGCCGTCGACGATGCCCTCGGGGTCCGGCACGAGGCCGGCGTCGGTCGCCACGCCGAGCATCACCCCGCCCGCGTAGCTGAGGATGCTGATCCCCAGCGCAAGGCGCCCCGACTGAGGGACCCAGAACATGATCTTCTCGAGCTTGCGGCCGGCCAGGTAGAGCGGCTCGCGCGGCCCCGGCACGTTGGTGAGCACCGCGGTCGCTTTGCTTCCGAAAAAGCGCAGCCCCATGCGCTCGACCTCGACGGGCGCAAGGCCCATGACGCCCAGCACACCCATCGCGACAAGCGCCTCCGGTGACCCCTTCAACCCGTCCATCTCACGCTTGATCACGCGCAGGCGTCGCACAGGGTCCACGATGCCGATCGGCAGGCCCAGGAAGACGAGGCCGAACGCGTTGCCGAGCATGTGGCCCTCATCAAGGCCGCGAAGGTTGACGGGCACCGAGGCGCGGATCGAGACGCCGCCGGTCGGCTCGCCCCGGCCCTCCAGGTAGCGCCGCAGCGCGCCCGTCGCCGTGGCGATCAGAACGTCGTTGACAGTCGCCCCCAGCGTCTTGCCGATCGCCTTGAAGTCGTCC
>DAIPXW010000088.1:0-7621 GCA_036783075.1 Candidatus Dormiibacterota bacterium
GCCCAGTTGATGATGTCGCGCGCGGGGCTCAGTTCGCGGGTGTCCTTCGCCGTGGCGATCAGCCACTGCGCGAGCCACAACGTGCAGATGAACCAGGGATTGCCAGGCACCTTCCGCGTGTCGTTTTCGACCCTGAAGTAGTAGTCGTCCGTGTAGCGCGCTATACCTCCACACGCCGCCTGGTTGGCTAGCTGCTCGCGGACCGCGGTCATCGTTTCCGCGATCCGAGTGTCGTCGGGCGGGTACATGCCGAAGCGCCACAGCCCGTAGACGGAGCTGTCGAGGACCATGTCGACCGTCATCGTCCCGTCGTCCTCGACCGCGATCCGGCGGGCGAAACGGCCCAGATCGGGGCTGTACAGGTGCGCGTCGGCCGCCTCCCTCAGCCTGTCGGCGGCATCTCGATAGCGCACGTACGCCGCCACGTCACCAAACAGGTCTGCGAAGTTGCGTGCCGCGTCGAGGCCGCCCCAGATCGAGCCGACGGTGAAGGCATGAACTCCCCAGCGCTCCTCCCAGAGGTCCCAGGAAGGCATCGGAAGGCCGTTTCGCTCGTCGACGTAGGCAACCATCCAGTCGGCGGCCGGCACGACAAGAGTCGAATAGAGGTTCACCACGTAGTCGAGGTTGTTGTGGATCCGGTAGTGCTGCCACAGCGCCCACAGCACGAGCCCTGTCTCGTCCTCCTGCACCGGCAGCGTGCGTACGCCATGGGAGTCGACCCAGGGGAGCCAGGAGCTTCCGGGAAGGCCATATGGCGTGTACTTGTGAAGAAAGAACCCCTCCTCGACCAGCGCCTGCTGGCAGAAGGTGAAGAACTGGCGCGTGATGTCCTGGTGCTCGGCGCGATCCAGCGCGTTGGCGACCAGCGCTCCATCCCGCGGCCAGGCGTAGGCATACGTGTCACGCGCGAACTTGGTGATGTCGAAATCGGTGGACGCGATGATCGCGCCGTGGTTGTCCACGTGCGTGCGCGCGGTCAGGATGCTGCGGCGGTAAAGCTTCGTCACGTCCTCGCCGAGGTCTTCGTCGACATGGCGGTGGTCCTTCTCGGACCAGACCTGCCAGTAGGTCACGGTGCGCCCGTGGTACGTGTCCGGCGTGCGGCTGAGGATGAGGTCCTGGCCGAACGTCGTCACCTCGCTCAGACGAGTCCCCATGCAGACCCAGTGCACGAGCGTGCGAGGTTCGGCGGGTTTGGCCGGTCCGAAGTCGAAACCGACCGTGCAGTCGACTGAGCCCTGCTCGATCGGGTTCTTTCCGAGCGTTCCGTCCTCGGCGTCGACCCAGGTGCCCTGCAGGCCCTCGCCCTTCTTGCCGTTGGCCCATGTGGAGATCCCGAACTCAGGACCGCTGTCGCCTCCGATGAGGAAGTACCGGTTCGACTTGTAGGCGATGACGCCACGGTGCCTGGGGTCGTAGGCGACCGTGTTTCCGATGTCCGAGCCCTCGATGTACCAGTCGTAGTGGAAGAACACCCGGCCAGTCGTGAGGCCGGCCGGGGAGGTGACCTCGACGTTGCGGATGAACCAGTTGCGCGCGAGATCGACGTAATCCGCGAACTTGACGTAGATGCCAAGCCCCGGGTGCTTGAGCGTGACGTCGGTGACGAGCGAATCCTCTGCGTACCCGAGGTGGCGCTCCCATGCGGGGTCGTCCAGCCACGCGAACCTTCCGTCGACGAAAAACCCGGTCCGGCACACGTTGCCCATCGTCTGGTTGGCGTCGCCGACGCGCGGGAAGTACAGGTCGCGCACCGAGTAGTTGGCGTCGAAGCCCACCAGCACGTTGCCATTTCCGATGACGAGGCTTCTAGGCACGCTTTGCGCGCAATCCTAGTGCACCGGAACCTCGTTAACAGGCGGTGTTCCCTTGCGTGACGCTTGCTGCCACAATCGGGCCCACCGATCCACCAAACAACGGAGCACCGCGTCATGGAACCAGATCAGAACCAGTTCAGCCCGCCCGTCCGCTTCGTCGTCTCCACCCGACGCCGGCGAACCGTGGCGGCCCGCTTGCGGTCGGGAGTCCTCGAGCTCCTCGTCCCCTCGTGGATGCCCGTCCCGGAGAGGCACCGGTGGGCCGAGACCATGCGCCGGCGTCTCGAGCGGCGAATGGAGCGGACCCGTCCATCCGACGAGCGCCTCATGGAGCGCGCGCGAGGTCTGAACGACCGACATTTCGGCGGGCGCCTGCGCTGGACCTCGATCGGCTTTGTCGAGATGGCCCACACGTGGGGCAGCTGCACCTTCACGACGGGCGCGATCCGGATCGCAAAGCGCGCCGCGTCGCTGCCGGACTGGGTGCTCGACTACCTGCTCGTCCACGAGCTGGCGCACCTGGAGCAAAGCGACCACGGGCCTGCTTTCCATGAGCTGGAGGACCGCTATCCCCTGTGCGAGAGGGCCAAGGGCTACCTGATGGCGCTCGACAGCGCGGGGGAAGCAAGCCTCCCCCGCGACGCCCCCTCCGTTTAACCGATTGTCTGGAGGCGCTTGGAAATTGCACTCTGGGGGACGCCGGAGTGAATCCGGCCTAAGGCTCCACTCAGAAATGGCTAAGGGAAGAGAACGATCTTTGTGGCCTCGCGCGCCGCGAACATCCGGTAGGCCTCCTCGGCCTGGTCGAGCTTCATGCGGTGGCTGATGATCACCTCGGGCTTGAGCCGCCCGGCCGCGATCAGGTCCACGAGCTGGCGCATGTACCGCTGCACGTTGCAGCGACCTGACCTGAAGGTGAGCGACTTCTCCCACATGTGGTAGTACGGAAAGTCCGCGGTGAACTCGCTGGGAACGCCAACCACGGAGACGGTCCCGCCTCCGCGCACGCACTGGATCGCCGTGTCGACCGTTGCGGTGAGACCCACGGCCTCGATGCTCGAGTCCGCGCCGATGCCGCCCGTTTCGTGAGCGATGGCCTCGACAGGGTGGGCGTGTGAGGCGTTGATCGGCAATCCGCCGAGCTCTTGCGCGATCTCCAGACGCGACTCGACCATGTCGACGACGAAAACCTTCGCCGGGCCGTAGAGCTGGGCGCACATCGTCGCCATCAGGCCTACTGGTCCCGCCCCGATGATCGCCACGGCGTCGCCGGGTCGGATCTCCGCGCGCTCGGCGGCGAAAAGGCCGGTCGCGAGAATGTCGCCGACGAAGATTGCCTGCTCGTCCGAGACGCCGTCGGGGATGCGCTCCAGGGAGTGATCCGCGAGCGGAACCACGATGTATTCGGCCTGGCCACCGCCGAGCCCGCCGAGCACCTCGCCGAAGCCGAACGTGGCCATGTTCAGACACTGGTTGAAGGAGCCTTTGCGACACAGCACGCAGTGACCGCAGGCCGTGTAGAAGCTCGCCACGACGCGGTCTCCAGGCTTGAACCGCCTCACCTCCGAGCCGACGTCCTCGATCACGCCGACGAACTCGTGGCCCAGCAGCTCGCCCGCGGTCATCGGTATTCGCCCGTGGTAAGCGTGGAGATCCGAGCCGCAGATCGCCCCCAGCGTGACCTTCAGCAGCACCTCGTCGGGTGACTTGATCGACGGTTTCGGCACGTCGACGACCCTCACCTCTCCCACGCCCTGGAAAGTGACGGCCTTCATCTCTGCCCGCGATTCTAGGCCGACCCTAGACTGCGGACGTGAGACTGATGGGAGCGGTGGTAGTCGTCACCGGCGCTTCGAGCGGGATCGGAGCGGCAACCGCCGTCGCTTTCGCGGGACACGGCGCGCGGCTGGAGCTCGCGGCACGACGCGCGGACCGGCTGAACGAGGTCGCCGACCGATGCCGGCGGGCAGGGTCGCCTGACGTCAACGTGCACGAGGTTGACCTGGCGAAGCGTACTGAGGCCCGCGCTCTGGTCGCGGCCGTCCTGCGTGGGCACGAGCGCCTGGATGCGCTAATCAACAACGCCGGTGCGGGTTGGATGGGCCGTCTCCACCAGATGCCTGAGGACAAGGTTGACGATCTGATCGCGGTGAACATGAAAGCGATCATCGCGACGACGCAAGCCGCGTTGCCTTGGATGCTGGAGCGTCGCCGCGGGGTGATCATAAACGTGGCGTCCGTGGCCGGCTTTCGCGCATCGCCGTACTCGGCCGTGTACTCGGCCACCAAGCACGCGGTCGTCGGCCTGTCCCATGCGCTGCGCGGCGAGCTTTCGGGTACGGGGGTCAAGGTCTGCGTCGTCTATCCCGGTGTCACCGCGGGAACGGAGTTCTTCGACCGCACCGAACGGCCGCTCGGCCCTCGGTACCCCGCGTCGTGGGTCGCCGATGTGATAGTCCGCACGGCCCGCTTTCCCAGGCGCGACGCGATGGTGCTTCCGCTCCGGCTCGGGCACATCGCGGAACCTTTGATTGGTGGTCTGATGGACCACGCGATGGGCGAAGCGCGGCGCCGCGCCTCGCCCCACTTGCGGGGAACCGGCCTGCCGTCCAGACTCTGAAAGATCACTTCTGCCACGCGGCCAACAGCTTCTCGAGCTGGCGCGCGTTCTTCACCGAATAGTTCGAGTAGTTGTTGTTCATGAGCGCATGTACCTGCTTGGCCGACCGCTCCATCTCCTTGATTCGAGGCACCCACTCGGCGAGCTCCTCGTCCCTGTAGTCATGGCGGAAGCGGAGGTTGGGCGGCGCGCCCTTCAGGTCCCAGGTTTCGTGGTTGCGACCGTGAAAACGGACCACCGCGAGGCTCTTCGAGGTGACGTCGAACACCGGTGGCATGCTGGTCCGGTGGCCCTGGGGGACGTCCACGGCGACGTACGGGATGTCACGCGACCGCAGGAAGGCGAGCGTGCCGTCGCGGTGGCGGGCGTCCAACCATTCCGGCTTGCGCAGCTCGACGGCGATCTGGAAGCCGAACATCCTCTCCTGGCACTGCTCGATGTAGGCGAGCGAACGCGATGACGGCAGGAACCACGGCGGGAACTGAAAGAAGACGGCCCCAAGCTTCCCGGCGGCGCGCAGGGGCTCCAGCGCCGCTCGGAAGCGCTCCCAGCTCTCGTCCACCAGCTCCTCCGGCACCTGCTCGAGGTAGAGGTTCTTCTCGCGCAAGCTCGCCGGCAGCTGATCGCGGATGTCCTTGGGCAGGGCCATGGGCTTGGTCGGGTGGTTGGTGAACAGCGAGAAGGACTTGACGTCGAAGGTGAAGCGGGCGGGTGTGCGGGCCACCCACAGCTCCGAGTTCTCCGGTTTGGGCATCCCGTAGTACGTGGAGTCGACCTCCACCAGCGGAAACTGGGACGCGTAGAAGTTGAGCCGCTCCTCGGACGACTTCGCGTTCATCGGGTAGAAGAGCCCCGACTCGATCAACGACTTGTCGATCCACCCGGCGATCCCGACACGAACGGTCATGACGCGATCCTAAGCGGCGGAGCGGGCGCTATGATCCGACCCGCCCGTGGGCCGCTACATCCGCTACTGGTACACCTACCGCACCGCGGTCGCGGTCGTCCTTGCGATCCTGCTGAGCGGGGTGATCTACTTCCTCTACACGCAGCAGGTCGCTTGCGACAGCCAGAGCTCCGCGTGCACAGTCCGCTTTTCCTTCCATCCCGAGGACAGGCTCTTCAGCGAGTCGACCAACCCGAACGTCGTGATCGTAGGGATCGACGACCAGAGCATCAAGGACCTCGGGCACTATCCGCTGCCGCGTGACAGTTATGCGAAAGCTCTCGACGTCCTGAACCAGGACGGCGCGGCCGCGGTCGCCTTCGACATCGGCTTCTCTGACCCGCGCGACCCGGCCACCGATGGAGCGTTCGCGCAATCCCTCGCCCAGACCAAGGTGCCCGTCGTGCTCGGCTACGGTTCCTCGGGCGAGCTGGTCGGTAGCACCGGGCAGGTCGCGATGAGCG
Source organism: Candidatus Dormiibacterota bacterium (assembly GCA_036783075.1). Classification (GTDB taxonomy): domain Bacteria; phylum Chloroflexota; class Dormibacteria; order Dormibacterales; family Dormibacteraceae; genus Palsa-870. The sequence continues at coordinate 5,851 of DAIPXW010000088.1, forward strand.
GCATCGACCAGATCCCGCTGCGCGAGTTCCGCTGCGCCGACAAGTCGTCCGACCCCAACGCGCCGTGCACGCAGCCGTATCCAAACGTGGCGCTCGGCGCCACCGACGTGCAGCCTGACGCCGACGGCGTCGTGCGGAAGATCCCGTTGTTCGTGGAGCCGCAGTGCCACGTCGACGGCCATTGCGCCACCCCCGTCATCAACTCGCTCGGCTTCGCCGTCTACCGGGCTTTCACACTGCAGGGGTTCGACGGCCCGAACCTCCAGTACTCGCCTGACGGAGCTACGTTCGGCTCGACCTGGTCGTCACAGGCCATGCCGGTGAACGAGGACGGCGAAGCGCTGATCAACTTCTCCGGCGGTCCGGACGCTTACGCGCTGCGCCACCAGTACGTCCACTTCTCCGACGTTGTGAACGGCACCGTTCCTCCTGACGCCCTGGCGGGCAAGATCGTGCTCGTCGGCGCTTACTACCTGACCGGTTTCCAGGACGAGCACCTCGTGCCGACGTCGGTCGGCATCACGCAGGCGAACAGGGTCTCGGTCGGCATGGCAGGCATCGAGATCCACGCCAACGTGATCCAGATGCTGCTGGCGGTGCCACCGGCTTTCCTGGCGCCGGAGCCGCCGCTGGTGGTGTTCCTTCTCATCTTCATCCTGGCCATAGGGACGGCGCTGGTGGTGGCGCGCCTGTCGGTGGTCAGGGGCCTGATCGCCACCGTCGTGGCGATCGCACTGTTCACGTTCGGGATGGGAGTCCTGTTCTACTTCGCCAACCTCGTTCCGGATTTGTTCCATCCGTGGCTGGCGCTCGCGCTGACCTATACAGGGGTGACTGCCTATCGCTTCCTTTACGAGGACCGCGAGAAGAGGAAGGTGACGCGCCTGTTTGGGCATTACCTGAAGCCGGAGATCGTGGCGGAGCTGGCCAAGACCCGCGGCGGTGCGGATGACATCCTGCGCGGCGGCGAGCGCCGCGACATCAGCCTTTTGTTCGTCGACATCCGCGGCTTCACGTCGATGTCAGAGTCGATGGCGGCGCCCGACGTGACCGAGCTGGTGCAGATGTACCTCGACCACCTGAGCGGGATCATCTTCACTTGGGACGGCACGGTCGACAAGTACGTCGGCGACGAGATCATGGCTTTCTGGAACGCGCCACGAATGCAGGAGAACCACGCGCTGCTGGCGGTCCGCTGCGCTTACGACCTGATCAACCGCGCCCCCGAGCTGCAGGAGAAGCTGCTGGCGAAAGGCCTGCCTCCGATCCGGTGGGGCATCGGGGTCAACTCAGGGCCGGCCGTCGTCGGGAACATGGGCTCACGCAGCCGGCTTCAGTACACGGCGCTCGGTGACACCGTGAACACCGCAGCGCGTTTCTGCGCGCACGCGCCGGCCTTCCACCTGCTCATCGGCCAGATGACCTACGACATGTGCAAGGACTACATCGCGGTCGACCTGGTGCCCGGCGTTCAGCTGAAGGGCAAGTCGGCGGAGACGTTCCGCATCTACGACGTGACTGCGATCCGTGAGACTCCGACGTCGCCGTGGGTCCGCTTCCCGACCGACATGGCGACCGAGTCGCATCACACGTTCACGTCGCAGTACACGCAGCAGCCGGTCATTGCGGCAGGGGAGTCAGGCTCCAGCGACATCCTGGTCGGCGAGGCGGCGGAACAGGCCCTGGCGGGCCGGCCGCCCTCCACCAGCTAGTGCAGGAGGGTCTCGACCAGCAGTCCGACCAGGACTGAGAGGGCGAGCGCAGCGCCGAT
>DAIPXW010000089.1:0-7576 GCA_036783075.1 Candidatus Dormiibacterota bacterium
TCAGCGCGTCTCTCGGTGCCTGACAGAGTCTCCCGGCGAAGCTGTCAACGAAGCTGTCAAACGGTTCATGGTTCCGGTCTGCGCAACAGCGTTCCCGTGATCGAGGACGTATCCCTGAGCGTCGATCGCGGGGCTAATCGGGCCGCGACCAGCAGAAACAGGGTCAGCAGAGGGATGCGGCTGAAGACAGACCAGCCCGGGGAATTCGGATCTATGAGCTGCGCCTCGATCTGCGCCAGCAGGAAAACCCCCACCTGCATCCCGATCACAAGCCACCACCCCCAGCCCCATCGGCGAACAAGTAGGACGATGGCCGCGAGGAGGTCGAGCGCTCCGATCGCGCAGAGCTCAATCGCAAAACGTGCGTGCACTGAGGCTGCGTACACTGAGGCGCCGCCTTCTGTGTATTGCTCCGTCCACTCGTCGGAGCCAGCGAAGAAGCACACCAAGGACCCGCACCCGAGCACGGCGACCGACGCATATAGCGGCCAGCGGGAGTAATGGCCGCGCACGAAGATGTCGAACAACATCAAGTTAAAGGCGATCAAGGCGATGCCGATGGACATATAGGCGGCAGCCGGGAGCCAGGTCAGGTCCACGCGTCCATCTTCAATCAGATCTGGCTGAATAGCCAGCACCCCGATGCGGTGGTCAGGTCTGCGAGCACCCAGCGGTTGCCCCCATCGGTCGTGCGGTAGAGGGACGCGCCCGTACCGGCAAACGTCCACCCCGAGTTCGCATCGACGAAGTCCGGCTGCTGGCTGAAGAAAGGCATCTGCTGGAACCTCCAGAGGCGCCCGCCATCACTGGTCGTGTACACGCCGCTGAGGCCGGGGCGGTTGATGCCGCCGCAATCACTGGAAGCACGCCCCGGCCTGTGCGGGGATGCATCCGAGCAAGCCAGGCACGTCGCGCTGTGCGATCACGCGTCCGGCAGCCGATACGACGTAGAGCGCGCCGTTCACCGTCCTGATCGCGAAGTTGGTACCCCCGGGCTCGGGCTGGAAACCGGACAGGCCCTCCCCGGTCGGAACCGTCCAAACGACTGTCCCGTCGTTCCACCTGACAACACTCGCGCCTCCGCTGCCGACGACCACGGCCAGCGAGCCGTCCCACGAGAAAGCCTCCACCAGGCCGCTGACGTGACCGACCACCGAGCCGCTCGGACCGAAGATGGTGCTTGCGCCGCTTGTCGGCACATCAGCCACATAGCGGCCGTCTCGCGACGCGATCACCTTCGCGACGCCGGCGCCCCTCAGGTCACGCGTCCAGAGGACGTGACCGCTCGACAGCTGGACCACCCAGTACTGATCGATCGTATTTCCGCCGGAACCTGAAGTTGCGGCCTGGACCAAGACCGCCCGGTCCGCCAGCACGCTGCATGCTCCGACCGTGAGCGTGTCCTCCGAGGCGGCCTGGGAGCCGATGTGAACCACATCGCGGGGCGCCCCGCCCGGCGTTGTCAGCTGCAGCGTTCCGGTCACCGCGGCGGCACCGCCGAACCGTGGTTGAACCTGGCAATAGTGACGGTCGTCGTCCGCCCAGGTGCCGACGAAGTATTCCCCCACGGCCGCGTCGGAGTAAGGTCCGCCCTTCAACGTAGCCACGACCCGGCCCGAGCGGTCGTAGAAGTAGGGAAAGGCCACGAAGAGCGATCCATCCGGGTTTGACGACTCGGCAGAGTTCAGAGGAGGCGCGCCGCCGCCCACCGGAGGCGACGAGCAAACCTCTGTGGTACCGGTGGTCTGACACACTGACTGGAAAGGGCTAGGGATCTCGGTTACCTTTCCCGCCCTCTGACCATCCCACGTCAACCCGTCGATCTGGTTGGAGTTCCCCGCGTCGGTAAACAGGATCACGGGGGTTGAGGCGGTAACGGTCAGGGTCCCGATCTCACCGTAGATGTAGATGCCCGCGAGGATCAGCGCAATCAACACCCCTAGTGCCCCTAGAGCGATGAGCGGCAGGCGGCGAGGCCCATCCGGCATGTCGATGGAACGTCCAGGAGGATCGTGGGTTACGAAGGTCCAGACATGATGGGGCGGGCTTCGAAGGACTCGAACCATCAATCTCGGGGGTCGTTCACCCGCGGGCGACGGCTTCCCAAGACGTGGCTCGCGTTATAGAAGCAGAAGTGGACCCGAGGGGATTCGAACCCCTGACCTTCTGAATGCCATGCAGACGGTTGACCGTCCACCAGAGTCCACCAGAGTCGTTTTCGAGTTCAAACGGCTAGAAATGATGGTCGATTAGTCCACCAGAGTCCACCGAAGTCCACCCGATAGGCTGTCAAAGGCGGGGTTACTTCTCTACGCGGCTTGGGCTTGCAAGTATCGCCTCGTCAGCATGCTGCTCGGCTTCGAACCAACGGAAGAAAACAGCTAGTGCGGCGACTGCCATGGTCGCCTTACCCATGAGCATCAGCTGCCGCTCGAGCTCCGAGGCCAGGTCGGACGCGAGGCCGGGCCCGCCAGCAGGCCGACCACCGTGGGCTGCGGCTGCGGCGGCCGGCTCCCACACTTAGGTCTTACCGTCGAGCCGGCGGACAAACGCGCGTGGAATGGCTACGGCGGGGCGTAGGCTGAGGCAGTTAGCAAGCCGCCAGGCGATGCCCGTTTTCGCGACCAGCTGGAATCGCTCTATGCAATCTCGCTCGAGATCGCGATGCTGCACGAGCTGCATCCGGTCCTGGATCGAACGCTTGCGCACTGCCTGAGCCTCACTCGCTCCAAGTTCGGCTTCGTCGGCCTAACCGACCAATCCGGCGAGATGATGGACGTGGCCGCGATCAAGGGCTTCCGGCCGACGGACCCGACCTTCTACGACCGCTTCCGGGTGATTCCCGTGCGTCCCAACATCTTCGGGGTGGCCCTTCGCGAGGGGCGCGTCAGCATCTCCAACGACGTGATGAACGATCCGAGCCGAGTGGGCCAGCCCCCCGGCCACCCGCCCGTGCGGACCTTTCTCGGGGTGCCCCTGCGGCTTGGCGATCGCCTCATCGGCATGATCGGCGTCGCCAACCACCGTACCGGCTACTCGGAGGACGACGGCCGGTTACTTTCGACCTTTGCCAACCAGGCCGCGGTCGCGATCGAGAACGCGCGCCTCATCGAGTCGCATCGGGAGCTGATCGAAAAGCTCAGGGCCATCAACCACGAGCTCGATGAGGTAGAACGCGAGCGGACCTTGCAGCGCGAGCGTCAGCGCATCGCCGAAGAGCTGCGCGGTGAGCTCGAACGTGCCGTGTTCGAAATCGGCCAGCGGATCAACTCGGTGCTGGCCAGCTCGCAGCTCGACGCCCAGAACGCGGAGCAGCTGTACAGGGCCAGGAGCATCGCCGCCAAGACAGCCGAGATCGCGCCCCCACGGGACCTCAACCCTCGCCAGGTCGAGATCCTTCGCCTGGTGGCTCAGGGCCTCACCAACCGCGAGATCGCGAGCCGGCTTCACCTCAGCGAGAACACGATCAAGACCCACCTGCAGACGATCTTCAGCAAGCTGAGCGTCCGGAACCGGGTCGAAGCCGCGGTCGCCGCGGCCAGCCAGAGGATCACCTAGCCTCGACCCGCCGGCGCACTCCAACGGGTGGTGCGGTTTCACCGGATTGGAGGCTCGAGACCGCCCGGTCGGGCGATGACTTGAGTGTGATGTGGGTCCCACCATCGGGGCATGACCAAGCTCACAGTCGATTGCCAAGAGGCCTCGCTCGAGAGCCGGCGGCGGCGGGACATCATCGTCATCGGCGCCTCGGCAGCTGCGCTGAACGCCTCGCCGGTGCTGCTGGCCGCCCTGCCGGCCCCAGCGCCGGTGGCGGTCTTCGTGGCCGTCGGCGGCTCATTCCGCAAGCGGGAACGACTCGAGCTGACGTGAACGATCACCCATCCGATACCGATGCGTCGCACCTCGCGCAGCTGCTTCCCAAACTGCCCCCAGCGGTGATACCGAGGCTGGCCGCCTGGGCTCGGACCAATGTTCACCTTCCCAGCGATATCATGATCGGCCGCGGCGCGCGTGACCGCGTCGGCGTGATCACGAACGGCCTCGCCCGAACCTCGATTCAGTCGCCTCAGGGACGAACGGGCACCGTGTTGCACCACCGCCGCGGGGATCTGCTGGGTGTCGCGTCGCTGTTCCTGCCGATGCCGGCTGACGTGGTGGCGCTTGAGCGCACCACCGTGATCTGGCTCGACGGCGCCGCCCTGGCGCGGATGGCGAGATGCTCGGCGGATCTCGGGTGGCAGTTGGCTTCGGCCGTCTCGGAGTGGGGCGTGCACTTGTCGGCGGCCTCCGAAGAGTTCGCGTTCAAGTCGGTGCAGGCTGCCCAAGAACTCTCAACGCATCGAATCCCCCCGGTGAGCAATTGACGCCAATTCGCGTCCTCGTCGTGCAGGACCACCCCATCCTGGCCACAGCGATCGTCGAGATCCTGGAAGGGGAAGCTGGGCTGAGCGTGTACGCGGTGGCGCGAACCGGAGCCGACGCCGCGCTTCTGGCCAGCCAAGAACGATTCAGGGTCGCTCTCATGGACTATCGACTGCCGGATATGAACGGCGCGGAAGCGGCCAACCTGATCAGGACTGCGAATCCCGATACAGCGATCGTATTTCACACAGCCGATACCTCGGAGGAGGCCGTGCTCGAAGCCATCAACGCGGGTGCCAGCGCCTACCTCCCCAGCTCGGCGACTGCCGAGGACATCTTGGAAGCGGTGAGGCGCGCCGCCCAAGAAGAAGTCTTGATTCCGGTCGCACTTTTCGCGAAAGCTGTCGCACGTCAGCGCCGGCTGGTGGCCGAGGAGAAGCAGCATGAGAAGCTGCTGGCCGAGTTCACGTCGCGCGAGCTCGACGTTCTCCGGCTGCTAGGCGAGGGACTTAACACTGCCGCCATGGCGAGCTGCTTGGACATCGCGCCTCATACAGTCGAGTGGCATGTCCGGCATGTGATCGAAAAGTTCGGGGTCCACTCCAAGCTGCAGGCGATTCTGGCCGCCGCACGCCTGGGGATCATCGACATCTGACTCCCTGCTGTGAAATATGCCCACTCAAACGTGAGGGTGTCAATTAAAGGCACACCTCCCTAGGAATCTTTTAGATCAGCAGTTCGCCAGCATCGGTTTAGAGCGGCGGTTCGACAACGGTCCGTTCGACACTCGCCCTTTTGAGGCTTCGCCGACTCAGTTGTACGGGGAAGCTGTCAACGAAGCTGTCAAATGTCGCAAACGTGACGCTGCGCAATGTCGAACCCCAACATATTGATCGCCAGCGTGCGCTTCGCACAACATAATGGTGCTCGCGCAGGGAATCGAACCCTGAACCTTGGGATTAAGAGACTCCAGACAGATCGTCTTAGAGCATCTCAGCGCACATCAGCGCGTCTCTGCCGTATTCGAGAAATGACGCAGTCGTCTCTAGGCGTCTCCCGATGCCTCACAGAGTCTCCCGGCGAAGCTGTCAACGAAGCTGTCAAATCGGAGGGGGCCGAAGCTTTATGTAACGCGAACCGCGCAACAGTCTGCGGCCAACAGATCAGTCTTGACCATGAGCCTGCCAGCCCCTGATCGATGTTGGCCCAGCCCTGCGATGGACTACTCGAGGGATATCTGTACTCCCCGGCCAGGTGACGTTATTGTGCGACTCAATGGCTGGGTCGAGTTCAGTGACTGGGCAGCGGTTAACGACCTGGATGAAGGTCACGATTGCGCTGCTGGTCGTCTATGTATTGACGCTCGTCATCGAGGTGCCGATCGGGCTTCACATGTTGATTGAGCAAAACGGAGCTGTCTCCGCGATTTGGCCAGCGTCACCGCAGCTTCCTGGATCGCTCGGAGGTGCCATCGAAGCGATTTTTGTGGCACTGATGATCGTGTTCATCTTTTACGGCGGGCGAGGGATGCGCTGGAGCTATTTAGGAGCCATGGTTGTCGGCATAGTGCATGCCATTCTCTCTGCGTCGATCGTGGTGATTGAGCCGTGGGGCGAACCGCTCAGTAACTTCAGTTCAACGGATCAGCCACTGGCCATCCATGGCCCCGTTCTTCTCGCCGATATCGCAGTTTTCCTCACAGTTTTGCCAGCACTCCTCGCGATTGCGGCCGCCCTCGCTGTGCTTGAGTTGAGGAAACGAGCTCCCAGCTAGTCGCAGCCCCCAAGGTGGAAAAGGGTTGTCCCGGATTAGACGCTCGGATTTCGATCTGGTGGGCCGCGGTTTCCGTAACGCGAACCAACCAACCGTCGTCGGTCTGGTGATCGACCTTGGACCAATACCGTGATGCGCCCGTTGATCGTATGCCGCTAGGCGAGCTCGGCCTGTTGCGCGAGGGTCGAGATCCCGCCGAGCGCCGACGACCTCTTGTGCTTCTGCCGCGTTCTTCCCTAGTCCCCCGAATGGCGAGAAAGTAACTGGTCCATGCTCGACGGCTTGTCTGACCCGTGGCGGCGGAACAGCCAGCCATACGTGCTGCCAATCGCGAAGGCGACCAGCATTAGGATCACATGGGCCGGCGAAACGATCGTCATCGAAAACCCTGTGTTGCCCGTGACACTGCCCGCGTAAGGCCCGAACCCATTCCAGAACTGGAACGAGTACGTCCCGATGTGCGCGCCGGTCGAGGCAACCCCCGCGTGGAAGGTTCGTTCCTCGCAGTCGACGACGAAGTCCGGTTACCCGCAGCGCGGGCGCTGGTAACACGGCCCCGGTGTCCGTCCGACTTTCGGTCACAGGACGTCGCGTCTGCGCATCAACACCATGATGACCGCGAGCAGGATCGCCATCCAGATCGCCAGCGTGATCGTGGCATGGGTCGCGTCCGGCGGCGATGACGCGCCGATGACTAAGGTCGCCACGCCCGGCACTCGCCCAAACGACTGCTGGAGGTACCCGGCGTTAGCCACTGGAAAGAGCTGGTGCAAATTCTTGAACGTGTCACCCAGGTTGTCGAGCAATGCGAACAGCAGGGTCTCTATCACAAGTAGGTAACCAAGGCCCAAGCCCATCGCCATCGCCGACTGCTTGAATGCCGTCGCGAGCGCAAAGCCGAAGATCGCAGTGAATTCGAAGATCAGCCACATCGCACCGGCGCCCTTCGCGATGTCCTCAGCCGAAGGCAAGGACGTGGAGGCCCCGTCGAGCCACGCCAGCACATAGCTCGCACCGGCGTCGAGGGCGAAGATGCCGGCGACCGTGATCGCCATCAGCACGGAGATCGCGAGCAGCTGACCAGCAATGAGTGTGAGGCGGCCGGGCAGCTGCGTTTGGGCGGTCTTGATCGTCCCCCACGCGAACTCGCTGCCCTGTGCCAAGACGCCAATGATCAGCGCAAAGATCGCGTCCAGAGTGCTGGCGTTGGAGAGGCACTTCTTCACGAAGGATGCCGGGTAAAGGCCAGCCCGCAGCGCAGCGAAGTTCACATTCTCTCCGCTCCTGACCGATGGCGGGTGGGTCGCGACCAGGTAGGTCACGACATAGCCGATGCCGACGGCCAGGAGTAGCAGAAGGCCGATAGTGACCCAGATGGCGGGCCGGCGCGCGAGCTTGAACCACTCGGCACGAAAGGCGGCCAGTATCAATACCCGGCCTC
>DAIPXW010000090.1:0-7550 GCA_036783075.1 Candidatus Dormiibacterota bacterium
GTCCGGGGCTTTCGATGACTTCGACTACAACCTGAAGACTGGCGGGCAGGTGAAGCTCGGCTTTCCCGGCGCTCGATCGCAGACGCTGACCTTCACCGACGGCGTCAGGTCGGCGCAGGCGGCAGACCTGGCCGGGGCTGCCGAGCTGTATGAGGCCGGCTGGGAGCTTGGAAGCCCGGGGCGGCCGGGGGTCAGGGTTCATTTCGCCGGGACGCGCCAAGAACGAGTTATTCCCGCAGACGACGTGTATGCTCGGCCGAGCGACCTGGGACGGGGGTGAGCGCGTTTGACTAGAAGTTATGCACATCTCTTTACATCGGTCCCAATCGCACCGGGCCTACCGGCTCTGAACGAGAGCGTGCCCCAAGCCCAGGATGAGCTCGATGATCGCCCTGGATCGCCCCGTCCCGGCACGTCCGGCGGCTGAACGCGGCCCGAGCTCGGCGCCGATCGGGGCGCCTTCCATCCGGAGGGGGACCGCGAGCAAGCTCTGGGCCGGTGTTTTGGCCGCGAGCCTGCTCATCAGCCTTGGCGGCAGCGGCGGCCTGTTCGACAGCGGCGTCGCCTTCGCCCTCCAGGCCCGGGCGGCGGCCCTGCACGTGCGCTGGGCGGGCATGATCGCCAACGGGATCCCCGCATCCGACCTGGCGACACTGGAGCAGGAATGGAAGTACACGGAGCAGGACAAGATCCTCGGCGCCGCGACGGCCTTCTGGCTGCCGGGTGGGCAGGCGATCGTCGACCGCTGGGAGGCGGCCGGCGAAGCCGTCTGGTCGCGCGACCTGAACCTCTATCGCTCCGGAGCGGTCGCCGCCGACCAGAGCCTTCACAGCGCGTTGGTCAGCGAGCCCAGGGTCCAGCGCAAGGCCAGGCTGGAGGCTCTGGCGATCGCCACCACCCCCGCCGAGTTCGTGACCTTGAGCGCCGAGTGGAATCTCGAGAGCAGGCTGGTGCCCATCGACCGAGAGATCGCGTCGATGACCGGGACGCTCTCCAGCCAGGCGCAGCAGGCTCACAACATGGGCATTCGCAGCGACCCGGCCCCGGCGGTCCTGGACCGTGCGAACCAGTACAGCAACCTCGAGTCACAGGCCAGGATGGCGCGCGCAGAGATGCTCATCCGAGACATGGGCTCCGCGCAGAAGTCGCTGCAAGCCCGGCTCGATGCCGCCGCCGTCACGCAGAAGGCTTTCGGCCACGCCGCCGACGAGATCAGCCTCGCCAGCCTCTACGGGATCGACCTTTCCGGCTACCAGGCCCGCATCACCACCAACCGCGGCGCCTTTGCGAACGCACTCACCGTGGCCCAGTTCAGCGCGATCACCAAGGACCTGAACGCGATCGTGACCGCCGCCGACGGCGCCGTTTACGCGGCCCTCAGCACGACGCACGTCATCTCGGGGGTCACCTTCTACTACCAGGACCATCCCCTCAGCTGCGAAGAGGCGGCCACGTCGATGGCGCTCACACACCAGGGCATCTACGTGAGCCAGGACCAGATCCTGGCGGAGCTCGGAGCGGACCTGCGGCCGATGTCCGTCGATTCGAGCGGCCGGGTGCGCTGGGGCAACCCTTACCTGACCTTTGTCGGGAACGTCAACGGCAGCGAGAGCAACTTCACCGGCTACGGCACCTACTACCCTCCGCTCGTCCGCATAGCACGAGCGCACGGGGCGAGGATCATCGCCTACGGGACGATGTCAGCCGCGACCATATACGCGAGGGTGATCGCCGGCCACCCGGTGGTCGCGTTCGCGACGTGGGACTGGGCCTGGCACCCGAGGCGCGACTACCTGAGCTTCGACGGGCAGTGGATCCCCTTCATCGGGCCGGCCCAGGCTTCGCACGTTTATACGGTCGTCGGGGTGAGCCCGAGCTCTGTCCTGATCAACGACCCCATCCGCGGCCAGTACTGGATCAGCAAGGCCTCCTTCCAGGCGGGCTACTCGGACTTCAACGAGGCGATCGTCTTCGCCTGAGTGAGCGCCCGCTCCCCGACTTACGCCGCCGGGGCGAGGACGAGGAACACGCGGCCTGCGTTGAGCGACGGGTAGGCCTGGTCCAGGTCGTCGACGGCGTGCATCAGCTGGTCGTAGGTGATGTGGTACCCATGGCCTTTGGTCAACCCGGGGTCGTTCAACACGAAGGTGTCGGACTGGTCGTAGCCGGTCACCACGAGGTAATGGGACACCGACCAGCCGGCCTGCTCGTAGTGCGTCCGGTAGCCGGGGTAGTTCGGGTTGCCGAGGCCGTGGGTGCGGACGCCGAAGATCAGCGGCCGGCCCAGCGCGAGCTGCTGTTTCATGTTCAGCCGGTCTGAAGGGAGGATCTTGTAAGCCCAACCGAGGTTCTTCTGGGCCACGTCTCCCACTTGCTGGATCGTGAGGTCAACTGCGGGCTTCCAGGCGGTGATCTGGTTGATCGCGTTGTCCGCCGTCTTTGGGTCGATCAGTCCGCCCGAGTGATCGCCGCGCAGGTAGCGGTCGACCATGACCAGGCTCGCCTCCTCGCAGGTGTGCTGGCGTGCCGCCCAGTTGCCCAGTGGAGCCTGCGGGGTGAAGGGGACTGGAAGCAGGACCGCGACGGGCAGGCTGACCGGCGACTCGGTCGGCGCTGCGGTGCTGAGGTCGATGGGCACCAGGTCGGGCGTGACGTAGGTCGTGGTCGGCCCCGCTCCGAAAAAAGCGAAGTAGACGCCGGCTCCGACGCCGACGATCGCCACCAGGCCCAGACCGAGCAACCACTTGAGGGCACCGACCATCTGTAGTTAGAACTCACCGGACTTGGGAATAGTTGCGCTTGGGATAAGGGTCATTTGGGATTCCTCGCCAGCCGAGGCGTCCCGAGTATACCGGGGCCTTTACATCTCTAAACCAAAGTAGGTATGGCCGGGCGCCCACTCGTTTCAGGGTGCCGGCTCGACGCATCGCGGAGTCTGAGGAGGACGGCGGAATTGGGAGCCATCGCACGCCGCGGTCGGATCCGGCGGACGGGGATCCGGCGGCGGTCACCTGGCGTGAACTGGGCCGGCGTCGCGGTCGCGGTTACAGCCGCCCTGGTCATGGGCGGCGCGGGCGGGGTGGCCGCTCGCCATTACGTCGCACAGCGCCTGGCGGTCGAGCCGCTGATCGGCGCCACGACGGTGCATGCGCAGCCGATCGACTCGACCGTCGATCCTGGAACGATTCCTACGGCAGTGGCTTTGCCCGCGCGCGTCCTGCTGCAGGTGCCGTTTACGACGCAAGCCCCGCTGAACAACTGGGCCCAGCACCAGGAGAGCTGCGAGGCCGCCAACCTCACGATGCTCGTCGCATACTGGCAGCACGACCCGTCGGTGGTGATCAACCCGCAGGTGGCCGATGCCACCATCCGCCAGATCGACAGCTGGAAACCGCAGCCTGATCTGAACGACACGATGCTGGGCGTGCTGGCCCAGCAGCACTACGGCTATGACTACCAGCTCGTGCCCAACAACCCTCAGGTGATCGCCGAGCAGCTAGCCGCGGGCCGGCCGCTGCTAGCCGAGGTCCGGACGCACGGGCTGGGCAACCCTCGATACCCGGGATACAGCAGCCACTACGAGCAGACGGGCTGGTCGGTGCCGCACTTCGTCCTGATCATCGGCTACGACAGCACGGGGGTCTTTTTGAACGACCCCGGGATCTCCTGGGGCCGCGGCTACCACATCAGCTACGCCCAGCTCACGCACGCGATCGACGACCTGGACCAGCACCATCCGGCCCTCGACCAGGGGCAGGTCCTTCTGCTAATGGCGCCCGATGCGGCTCAAAAGGTGAAGCCGGGCAACTTCTGATCTCATCTCGCGGAGACAGGGTCCGCGTGAGGGCTGCGCCTTAAGCTTGCAGCCGTGACCGACGAGGTTGCCGGCGCCGCCGCCCAGCTGGGCACGCGCGCGGTGAGCAACACGGTCATCATCCTGGGCGCGCGGGTCGTGTCGCGCCTCGCCTCGCTCGTCGTGGTCATCGTCCTCGCCAACGCGCTTGGGGACACCAACTACGGCCGCTACACGACTTTGATCGCTTACCTCGCGCTCGTGTCGGTGGTCGCCGACTTCGGTTTCAACCCGCTCTACACGCGGGAGGCGGCTCGCAACCGCGGCGAGCTCGGTGACTACCTCGGCACCTTGATGGTTTTCAAGCTGGTGCTCGCCGCGGCGTCGGCCGTCATCCTGGCAATCGCGCTCCAGGTCGGGGCCGGGCTCAGCTCGCTCATACTGCCCGGCGCCGCTCTGCTGGTGGCGACGGCTTACGCGAACCTGCTGCGCAACACCTTCTACGCGGTCGGGCGGGCCGAGTTCGACGCGGTCGCGATCATCGCCGAGATCGCCATCCAGGGCGGTCTCATCCTTTTCGGAGCCCGGCGCCACGCCTCGGTCGACTACTACGTCTGGGCTTACACCGCCTCGTTCCTCTTCACGATCGTCTACTCGCTGGTGGTGATCCGCGTCTTCCGGCTTGGACGCATCCGCATCGGTCTGGATACGGCCCTCGTGAGGCGCTGGTTCCCCCTCGCTCTGCCATTCGGCTACACGTTCTTCTTGACCAACCTCTATTTCCGAGCTGACGTGCCGATCCTCCAGCACTTCAGGTCGTTCGCCGAGGTCGGCTGGTACACGTTCGCGTACAAACCGTTCGAGGCGCTGCAGTTCGTCCCTCTCGCCATCCAGGCGGTCGTGTATCCACTGCTCGCCGTCTACTTCGTCAGCGACCCGGCGCGGCTGAAGATGGCGTACGAGCGCTTCTTCAAGGTGCTCGTGTTCCTGGGCTGGCCGCTCACCGTCGGCACGTTCGTGCTCGTGCACGCCATCGGCCGCCTCTTCCACCTGTTCCCACAGTCGGAGCCGTCGCTGAGGATCCTTGCCTTCGGCATCGTCTTCCTCTTCGCCAACTCGGCGTTCTACGCGACGCTGAACGCGGTCAACCGCCAGCACCTCAACGCTTGGGCGACGGGCCTGGCGGCCGCCATCAACATCGCGCTGAACCTGGCGCTCATCCCTTTCTATGGCTACCTCGCGGCGAGCACGACGACCGTCGTCACGGAGGCCGCACTCTGCGTGTTCGGTTGGTGGTTCGTACAGCGGCGAAGCCCCGAGCTGCGATTGCCCGTCGTGGCTCTGAGCTGGCGCATCGTGCTCGCCGGAGCCGTCATGGGTGTGGTGCTCTACCCGCTGGCCAGGTACTCGATCGCGATCAGCCTGCCGGCGGGGGCGATCGCCTACCTGGTCGCGATCTACCTGCTGCGTGCGTTCGACGCTGAGGAGTGGCGGCTGGCCCGCCACGGGCTGCTCGCGCGGGTTCGGCGCTGACGGCGGCGTAACCTAGGCCCGCCCAGGCACGTTTGCCGAGTGGAACCGTAAGATCTACGGGCCTCTAAACCATGTCTCAAAACGTTCCCGAGAAGATCAAGACCAAGGGGGGCCACAACCCTCGAGCCCGGATCCACGCACAGTGGTCGCCGATCGGGCAGAAGATGCGCCGCGCCGCCCTCATGCGTGGCCTGGGCGCCGTCCTGGCCGTGCTGCTGGTGATCGGCTTCGCGGCCGACGCGTACGCGCAGTCGTTCTTCGACGGCCTGCCCTCGATCCAGGGCCTCGACAGCGCCGCCTTCGCGGGTGACACGCTCATCACGTCCAGCGACGGGACGCTGCTCGCGGACGTGGGCAACCACGGCGACCACCGCCTCGCGGTGAAGCTCCAGAACGTCGCCCCGGTCATGATCCAGGCCACTGTCGCCATCGAGGACAGGGGCTTTTACACCAACCCCGGCTTCGACATCCAGGGCATCGTCCGCGCCGCATTCGACAACCTGAAAGCCGGCCACATCGTCGGTGGCGGCAGCACGATCACACAGCAGCTTGCCAAGCAGCAGTTCCTCACACCTGCCCAGACCGTGAGCCGCAAGATCCAGGAGCTCGCTCTGGCGTACGAGCTGAGCCAGACCTACTCCAAGGACCAGATCATGGAGCTCTACTTGAACAAGAGCTTCTACGGCTCGCAGTCCTACGGCGTGGAAGCGGCGGCCGAAAGCTATTTCCACATCCCGGCCGCGAAGCTCGATCTGGCCGAGGCCTCAGTGCTGGCGGGTCTGCCGCAGGCGCCGACGGAATGGAACCCAGTCCTGCACCCGGACGCGGCCAAGCTCCGCCAGACCGAGGTTCTCCAGGCGATGGTCCGCTCGAACTTCATCTCCCAGGACGACATGGACAAGGCGCTCGCGGAAAAGCTCACGTTCCAGGCGCCGATCAACTCCTTCCTCGCGCCGCACTTCGTCGACTACGTGCTGGCGGAGCTCCGGCAGCTTGGCTTCCAACCGGGCATCCAGCAGCTGAGCGTCACGACCACCCTCAACTACCACATGCAGCAGATCGGCGAATCGGTGGTCAACTACAACCTCGCCGCAAAACCGGGACGTGGTTGTTACAACAGCGGCGTCCCCGACGGCTGGCCTTACCTGTCAGAGGCGGGCGCCAAATGCTGGGACCCCAGAGGCCAGCTTTCGTCCGGCATGATCGCGGAGGATCCCAAGACGGGCGACATCCTGGTCATGGTCGGTTCACCGAACTACAACGCGCCCGCGGGCCAGATCAACTACACGACGATCCCTCGCAACATGGGTTCGTCGATGAAGCCGTACACATACGCCGCGGTGTTCAACGCCCGCGCGGCGACGGTTGACACACCCGTGTACGACGGTCCGAGCCCGCTGGTCTACAAGGACTGCTGCTCCACCACGAACTTCCGCAACTACGACAACAAGACCCATGGCGTGCTGCCCCTCAAGAAGGCGATGGGCAACTCGCTGAACATCGCCGCGGTCAAGGTCGAGCTCTCGATCGGTGTGCCCGCCGTCCTTTCATGGATGCGCAACCTGGGCGTGATGCCGCGCTACGTCAACCCGGACGGCACCTACAACGCCACGGCGCCGGCCGGCGAGTACGGACCGTCATTGACGCTTGGCGGTTACCCGATCACGCTCCTCGAGCACGTCGGCGGAATCGCCACGTACGCCGACATGGGTGTCTACCATTCGCCCGAGGCGATCCTGACGGTCAAGGACTCGCACGGCCAGGTTCTGTATCAGACGCACCCCGACCAGCGCGCGCGCCAGGCGATCGACCCCGACGTCGCGTTCATCATGGCGCAGATCATGTCCGACGACCAGAACCGCTGCCTGATCTTCGGATGCAACAGCGCCCTCCACTGGAAGGACCGCACGGTCGCCGCCAAGACCGGGACCACAGACAACTTCAAGGACGCCGTGACCGTCGCGTTCACGCCTGACATCGCCGTCGGGTTGTGGGTGGGCGACGTGCTGAACAACAACTACACGATGGTCTCGGGGGCCGACGGCGTGTTCGTGGCTTCGCCCGCGGTCCACTCTTTCGTCTCGCAGGCGCTGGCCGGCATTCCCGGCAACCGCTGGTACACGCCACCCCCGGGCGTCGTCGCCGGCGCCAACAACAGCTGGTTCTTGAGCGATACGCGCAGCGTCGCGAAGCTACCAGGGGACAATCCCCCGAGCCCGACGCC
>DAIPXW010000091.1:0-7519 GCA_036783075.1 Candidatus Dormiibacterota bacterium
GCGTCACGCCGCAAATTTTTATCTTGACGCTCACTCGGCTATCGCAACATCCCGCTTTGAAATTCCAGTTCTGATATCACGCGCGCTTCGCGACCGCATCGAGCGCATGGACCAATTCGCCGAGCTTGCCGCGTGGCTCGCCGCCGCGAAGCAGGACATCGTGTTCGCGATCGCGTGCGACATGCCCTACGTGACGCCCGAGGTGGCTCAGCTCGCGGTGGCCGCCGCGCGCGGGTGCGATGCCGCGATCCCGCGCATCGACGGGCGGGCCGAGCCCGTGTGCGGGGCGTATGCCCGCTCGGCTCTGCCCATCATCACCAAGGCCCTCGATGAAGGCCGCTTTCGGGCCGCGGACATCACGGCGGAGCTCGAGGTCACCTGGCTCGAAAGCCTGGATGCGGACCTCTTTCG
This sequence comes from Candidatus Dormiibacterota bacterium, assembly GCA_036783075.1. Lineage (GTDB taxonomy): Bacteria > Chloroflexota > Dormibacteria > Dormibacterales > Dormibacteraceae > Palsa-870. The sequence goes on from DAIPXW010000091.1 coordinate 412, forward strand.
CAGCCTCAACACACCGGCTGACCTCGAGCGTTTCAATGCCGAACTTCCGTCGCAGCGATAATTGACGGGCGCCTTGAAGATCGTTGTCACCGTCAAGCAGGTCCCGGATCCCAACGCCACGTTCGCCCTGGAGGCCGACAACTCCATCTCACGCGAGAAGGAGGTCGTGCTGGATCCGGGAGACGAGTGCGGCGTGGAGGAAGCGCTCCAGCTCAAAGAGGCTCACGGCGGCGAGGTGGTCCTTGTTTCGATGGGCCCCGAGCGCGCCAAGGATGCCATCCGCAAAGGGCTGTCGATGGGCGCCGATCGCGGCGTGCTCATCACCGACGCCGCGCTCGCCGGCGCGGACGCGCTGCTGACGGCACGCGCTCTCGCCGCCGCGATCAAGGCTGAGGAGGCCGACCTCGTCATCTGCGGCACGGAGTCCTACGACGGCAGCACCGGGATGGTGCCGCCGATGCTGGCCGAGCTGTTGGGCATCCCCCAGCTGACCGTGGCGAAGAAGGTCGAGATCGACGGCTCCAAGGTCAAGGTCCATCGCCAGACGTCGGATGGCTACCAGGTGGTCGAGGCCTCGACCCCCGTGCTCGTCACGGTCACGGCCGCCATCGCCGAGCCTCGTTACGCGTCGCTGAAGGGGATCATGGCCGCGCGCTCCAAGGAGATCAAGCTCGTCGGCCTGGCCGACCTCGGCATCGAGCGCAGCGAGTCGGCGGAAACCATCGAAGACGTCGCTGACGCGGAGACACGCAAGGCCGGTGCCGTGATCCAGGACGACGGCACGGCCGTCGACCGCATCATGCAGCTCCTGGCCGAAGCGAAGGCCGTTTGAGCATGGCCAGAATCTGGGTTTATGCGGAGCTGAACCAGGGTGCGCTGACGTCCACCGCTCTCGAGCTCATGGTGAAGGCGAGAGAGCTTGGTGACGTCGAGGCGATCGCGCTTGGCGCCGGCGCCAGGGCGGCGGCCGCGACGCTGGGCAAGCACGGGGCGAAGATCGTTCACGTCAGCGAGGACGCCGCTTTCGACGATTTCGTCGCTGAGCCCGCGACCGACGCGCTCGCAGCGCTTTTCGCGCAGGGCGCGCCCGACCTGATCCTCTTCGGCTTCACCCAGGACTCGCGTGAGGTGGCGGGCCGGCTGTCGGCCCGGCTCGGAGTCGGTCTCATCTCCAACGCGGGCGATCTGGTCGCCAAAGACGGGGGATTCGTCGCGAAGGTGCCGTATTTCGGCGGCGCGAAGATGGCCTCCCTCAAAGCCAATGGCAAGCCGGCGATCGTTCTCGTGCGCCCGAAGTCGTTCGAGCCGTCCGAGGTCGGCGGCACAGCCGACGTAAAGGACCTCGCCGTCTCGATCGGTGACGGCTCAAAGAGGGCCCACATCACGGAACGCGTGGTCGAAGCCTCCGAGAAGGTGAAGCTCGAGGACGCCAAGGTCGTGATCAGCGGTGGACGCGGCATGGGCGGCCCCGACAACTTCCCGCTCCTCGAGGATCTCGCGAACGCGCTTGGAGGCGCGGTCGGCGCGAGCCGGGCCGTGGTCGACGCGGGCTGGGTCCCGTACTCGATGCAGGTCGGGCAGACAGGCAAGTCCGTGCGTCCCGGTGTTTACATCGCGGTGGGCATCTCGGGCGCGATGCAGCACACGGTGGGGATGAAAGCGTCCAAGGTGATCATCGCCATCAACAAAGACCCGGAGGCGCCGATCATGAAGATGGCCGATCTCGGCGTCGTCGGCGACGCCTTGAAGATCGTCCCAGCGCTCACCGCCGCCGTCAAGGCCAAGAAGCGCTAGACCGCAACCACGCCGAGAGACTGCTCGCCGAGCGCATCCTGCGACGGCGTGAGCGCGACTTCGTCGCAGCCGATGCGCTCCGTGACGAGCTGCGCGCGGGTGGGTGGGACGTGGTCGACGGCGCCGAAGGGAGCGAGCTCCAGGCGCTGAAGGCGCCGGCGAGCAAGGCGCCGCCCCCGCTCCAGCGCGCCGTCACCCTGCTCACAGTCGTTCATGGATGGAAGCCCGACGCCGAACGCTGGCTGCTGTCGGCGTTCAAGCACTGCAAAGCGGATTTCGAGGCGCTGATCGTCGACAACTCGGACGACGTCCGCATCGCCGCATGGCTGGAGAGCCGTGCGGCGGACCGATTCCGCTTCATACCGCTGTTTCCCACGCTTGGGTTTGCCGCCGCGGTCAACGCCGGGATCGAAGCGGCCGCCGGGGAGGTCGTCGTCCTGTTCGATCCCGGTGTCGAGCTGACCGGTGACGCGGTGACTCCGCTGGTCGAAGCGCTGGCCGACCCGTCCGTGGTCGTGGCCGGTCCGTTCGGGCTGCGCGCCAAAGGGACGCCCAAGGAGTTCGAGTCGAGCGAAGGCCCCGAGGTCGACGCGATCGAGGGCTACTGCATGGCGTTCCGGAAAAGCGACGCGCTGGCCGTCGAGGGCTTCGACCCCAAGTTCCGCTTCTATCGGATCGCGGACATCGAGTTCAGCTTCAAGCTCCGCGCCCGAGGTGGCCGCGCCATGGCGCTGCGGGGCCTGCCGGTCGAGAAACACGAGCACCGGCTGTGGGAGAACACCGACCACCAGGAGCGCGACCGGCTCTCGCGCCGGAACCTCTACCGGTTCCTCGACCGGTGGGGAGAGCGGCCCGACCTGCTGGTGGGCAAATAGAATTGCCCCCGGTGGGAGAAGACGACTACCCGGCGAGGATCTCCGAGCTCAACGCGCGGCGCTCGAAGCATCTTGCGATGGGCGGCGAGGAGAAGATCGCCAGGCAGCACGAGCGCGGCAAGCTGACCGTCCGCGAGCGCCTGGACCTGCTTTTCGACAAAGACACGTTCGTCGAGCTTGGCTTGCTTGCGCACCAGCAGGCGGTGCGCGGTGGCGAGCCGGACGTCGACGGGACCCCAGCGGACGGCGTCGTCACCGGCCACGGGCTCGTGGAGGGGCGCCAGGTGTGGGTGATCGCCTACGACTTCACGGTCATGGCCGGCTCTATGGGGGCGGTGGGGGAGCAGTTCAAGGCGGCCAGGGTGCGCGAGCTCGCCCTCAAATACCGCAAGCCCCTGGTGTGGCTGCTGGACTCGGCCGGCGCGCGGATCCAGGAGGCGGCGGGCTCGACGTTCGCCGGGACGGGTTTCCTCTTCCACGACCAGGTCGTGATGTCGGGGGTGATACCGCAGGTCGCGGCGATGCTCGGCCCATGCTCCGCGGGCACCGCATACATCCCGGGTCTCGCCGACTTCGTGCCGATGGTCAAAGGCACGTCCTCGATGTCCCTCGGTGGCGCGCGGCTGGTCAAAGCGGCAACCGGCGAGGACGTGACTGATCACGACATGGGCGGCTCGCAGGTCCACTGCTACGAGTCCGGCGTGGGTGACAACGAGGTCGCCGACGACCGCGAATGCATCGAGCTGGTGCGCGCTTTCCTCTCCTATCTTCCGTCGAGCAACACGGAACAGCCTCCGTTCCGCGCCACGGGCGATCCGATCGATCGCCTTGTTCACGGGCTGGAGAAGGTCGTGCCCGTCAACCCCCGCGCCGCCTACGACGTGCGCCGGGTCATCAAGGCCGTGTTCGATCACGACACCTGGCTCGAGCTGAAGCCGACCTGGGCCAAGAACATCGTGATCGGGTTCGCGCGCGCCGGCGGGTACGCGGTCGGCGTGGTCGCCAGCCAGCCGATGCAGAAGGGCGGGATCCTCGACTCGGACGCCGCCGACAAGGCGGCCCGCTTCATTCGTATGTGCGACGCGTTCAACGTCCCGCTCGTCTACCTCATGGACGTGCCCGGGTTCATGGTCGGGTCGCACGTCGAGAAAGAGGGGATCATCCGGCATGGCGCGAAGATGCTTTACGCCACGTCCGAGGCGACCGTGCCTAAGGTCACCGTGATCATGCGCAAGGCGTACGGCGCCGGTTACTACGTCATGTGCGGCAAGGGCTACGAGCCGGACACGATCGTCGCATGGCCGTTCGCCGAGATCTCGGTCATGGGGCCGGAGGGCGCGGTCAACATCATCTTCAACAAGCAGATCGAGGCTTCCAGCGATCCGGAGGCGACACGGGCGCAGATGATCGAGGCGATCCGGGTGCAGATCAACCCCTACCTTGCGGCCGGGTGGGCGATGATCGACGACGTGATCGATCCCGCCGAAACACGCCGCGTCATCATCCGCGGAATCCAGCAGGCGGGCGACAAGAAGGTCGAGCGGCCCTGGCGCAAGCACGGGAACATCCCCGTATGACGACACTCCCCGTCGTCGTCACCTCGGCGCTGACGGGGGTGATCGCCACGCGCGAGCAGTGCCAGGCGATCCCGTACACGCCAAAGGAGATCGCCGAGGAGGCGAGGCGAGCAGCGGACGCCGGCGCGGCGATCGTCCACATCCACGCGCGCACTCCGCAGGGCGGCCCCGACTGGAGCGTCGAGACCTTCGCGGAGATCTTTCACGAGGTGCGAGCTCGCTCCGACGTCATCGTCAACTTCTCGACGGGAGGTGTCGGCATCGCGGCCGAGGATCGCGTCGCCCACATCCGCGGCCTGCGGCCCGAGATGGCCGCGCTCAACATGGGCTCGATGAACTACGCGATCTACTCGGCGAAGAAGAAGACCTTCTATCACGACCACGTCTTCGCCAACCCGTTCAAGGACATCCAGCTGTTCCTCGAAACCATGACCGCGTCCGGTGTCCGGCCGGAGATGGAATGTTTCGACGCGGGCCACATCGGCAACACGCGCCCATTGATAGACATGGGCGTGCTCGTGCCTCCGTTTCAATTCAGCCTCATCATGGGCGTCCTGGGCGGTATTCCGGGCACCACCCGTCACCTCGTCGACCAGGTGGACTCGCTGCCGCCCGGCTCGCACTGGCAGGTGATCGGCATCGGGCTCAACCAGTGGCCGCTTGTCGCGACCGCGATCGCGATGGGCGGCAATGTACGTGTCGGACTGGAGGACAACTTCTACGTGGAGGAGGGGAAGATGGCGAAGAGCAACGGTGAGCTGGTGGAGAAAGCCGCTCGCCTCGCGCATGACCTCGGCCGCCGGGTGGCGACCGTCGCGGAGGCAAGGGCGCAGCTGGGCCTCGACCAGGCTCCACGGCCTGCGCCGGCGCGATCGGGAGCGCAGTCATGACCGAGGTCAAAGCGGAGCTCGTGGGAAGCGTCTGGAAGATCACGTCCAAGCCAGGAGACCATGTTGCCGAGGACGACGTCCTGCTGATCCTTGAGTCGATGAAGATGGAGATATCGGTGACAGCGCCGCGCGCGGGGACCGTGAAGGAGATCCGCGTCAAGGAGACGGACGTCGTCAAAGAAGGCCAGGTCCTGGTGGTGCTGGAATGAGCGAGCTGCCGGTGAAGGTCAAGGTCCAGGAGAGCGCCAACCAGGTCATCTACACCGATGCGGTGCTCATCAACGGCAACCCTCTGGGCTTCGTCCTGAACTTCGGCCAGTGGGCCCCCGAGGAGCCCGGGCTGGTGCGTGTCTACTCGCGCGTCGGCATGAGCCCGAACCACATGAAGCTCCTCTCGCAGCTGCTATCCCAAAACGTCGCCGCGTACGAGGCGCAGTTCGGCGAGATGGTCGTCACCGAGGACCGCGCGGCGCGCGCCCATCACATCGGGTTCGACGTCAGCGCGGACGCCAAGCAGAAGCTGTCCAAATGAAGCCGGCCCAGCTCCTGTTCGAGCACCAACGATTGGTCGAACGGGAGCGGGTCTTGCGCGAGGACATCGCACGGGTCACGTCCCGGCTCGATTCCGACCCCGAGGTGGTTGAGCTCGAGGCGAGGCTGGCCGAGGCGCGCGCCGCGCAGGAGGCGGTTGCGGCGCGGCTGCGTGAGTCCGACCACGAGCGCGAGTCCCACCGCACAAAGCTGCGCTCGCGCGAGAAGGAGCTGATGAGCGGCAGAATCCGGAGCCCGTCCGAGCTGATGCAGATGTCGGACGAGGTGCAGCACATGAAGGCCCGCTTCGAGCAGGAGGAGGCGGACCAGCTGCAGCTGATGGAGGACGCGGAGGCGGCCGACGAGGGAACCCGGGAGGCCACAGCGAGCCTCGGGGAGAGGCGCCGCCAGTCAGTCGCGGAGGAGCCGGAGCTGCGCCAGGACCTTAAAGCGTGGATCGCGGACCTGGCGGAGGTCGAGGCCGCCCGCGACCGCGTGTGGGAGGAGGTTCCGCCGGCGGCTCAGACCGCGTACAACCGCATGCGCATGCGCCCGGCTGTCGCCCAGGTGGTGGGCAACCAGTGCCAGTCTTGCCGCGTGACCGTCACCTCCTCGGGCATGCAGCTGCTGCGCAAGGGCTCCGACGACCTCGTGCACTGCGAGAACTGCGGCCGCATCCTGGTCCTCGCCTGAAGACGCTCCGCCTGTACACGGACGGTGCGTCGAGGGGCAACCCGGGCCCGGCCGGCGTGGGCGTCGTCATCGAGGATGACCAAGGCATGCGCCTCCGGGGCCTGCACAGATACTTGGGCCGGGCGACCAACAACGAGGCCGAGTACCTCGCCCTCATCGAAGGCCTCAAGGCCGTTGCGGAGTGGAAACCCGACCGACTGGAGGTTTACCTCGACTCGAAGCTCGTCGCCGAACAGGTGCAGGGCCGGTACAAAGTCAAGAAGCCCGAGCTGCAGCCGCTTCACAAGCAGGCGAAGGAGCTTATGGCCGGTCTCGGCGTGGTCGTGATCTCGCACGTCGAGCGCGAGAAGAACCGCGGCGCCGACGCTCTGGCCAACATGGCGCTCGACGAACACGTTAAGAAGCGGACCACCTCTGGGTAGAATCCGTGGCGGGCCGAGGCGGACGGGTGACCGCCGGCGAAGTAAATAGCGTTGGAGGAAAGTCCGGGCTCCACAGAGCAGGGCGCTGGGTAACACCCAGTCGGGGCGACCCGAAGGAAAGTGCCACAGAAATTACACCGCCAGGCCGCTCCGATCTCCGGAGAGGCTCGGGCAAGGGTGAAAAGGTGGGGTAAGAGCCCACCGGCGGCCGGGTGACCGGCCGGCCAGGCAAACCCCGCCCGGAGCAAGACCAAATAGGAGGGCGTTCACGGCGGCTCGCCGAGCCCTCGGGTATCGGTCGCTAGAGGCGCCGGGCAACCGGCGTC
>DAIPXW010000092.1:0-7332 GCA_036783075.1 Candidatus Dormiibacterota bacterium
GCGGTGCCGCTGGTCGGGGTGGTGGTCGCCACCGCCCTCGGCAACCGCGAGCACCTGGGGGCGGCGACCCTCACCGGTCTGCTGATGGGACTGGTCGGGGTGGCGGCGATCGTCGGTTTCGACCTGCATGCGTCTGACTGGCTCGCCCTGGTCGAGATCGCAGTCGTCGCGGTCGGCTACGCCGTCGGCCCCGTGATCCTGTCCAGATACCTGTCACGGCTGCCGTCCGTCGGCGTGATCGCGGTGGCTCTGACCACCTGCGCGATCGCCTACGCGCCTGCGGCCGCGGTCCAGTGGCCGCGTGTCGCTCCGAGCACGGAGGTCCTCGCCTCGGTTGCAGTTCTCGCCGTCGTCTGCACCGCTGTCGCGTTCCTGCTTTTCTTCGCTTTGATCGCTGAGATCGGGCCGGTTCGAGCCACAGTGATCACCTATATCAACCCGGCGGTCGCGGCCGTCCTCGGAATCACAATCCTGCACGAGAGGCTCACGCTCGGTATGGCGTTCGGGTTCGTGCTCGTCATCGCGGGATCGGTGCTCGCGACACGGAAGAGGCCGGCACCCGCGGTAAGCACGCGTTCTGCCGCCGGCTAGCCATGCTTCGGCTCTGCCCAATCGCCCGGCAGGCCCTGCGATCCGAGACTCCGAATCGCTCCCGCGCGTGGCGAACCCGTCTCGTCGGTGGGCCGGGCTCAGAATGTTCCGCCGGCTACCTACTTCAGTATCTCGACAACGACCCGTTCTCGGGGTCAGATAATCGCCATCCCGGCCAGAACCGACCTCTGATCTAAGGTGCGACAGGTATCGGCGGTGCTACGGATACACCCGCGTGGTAAATGACGCGATCCCGGCCGCCCTCCTTGGCCTCGTAGAGTGCGGCGTCCGCATGGCGGATGACCGCGTCGGCCGAGTCGCCGTGATCCGGAAATATCGCGACTCCAATCGACAGCGTGACCGGCGGCAGGGCGCGCTTGAGGTGCTCGATGGTCGTGTGCTTGAACCGCTTGCGGATCTGATCGATGCGGCTGGGGACGCCATCGAACGTCACACAGGGCAGGACGAGAAGGAACTCCTCGCCGCCGTAGCGGAACGCCAGGTCCTCGTTCCGGACCTGCGCGCGCAGATAAGCGCTCAGTGCCCGCAGTACGTCGTCGCCGGCCTCATGTCCGAAGGTATCGTTCACACGCTTGAAATGATCGACGTCGATCATGGCGAACACGATCTTGGATCCGCCGCGCCGAGTGCGACTCAGCTCGCGCTCGACGAAGTCCGCAAGGTAGCGCCGGTTGTAGAGTCCGGTCAGGGGATCGGAGATCGCCTCGGTGGACAGCCGCTCGTTAGCCGAACGGAGCTCCGATGTGCGCTGCGCCACCAAACCCTCGAGCTCGGCGTACGCGGCCTTGAGGGCATCTTCTGTGCTCCGCCGCTCCGATACGTCCTCGAACATGACCACGAAGTAGTCGAGGTCGCCCGAGCGCCGTTCGACCGCGGTCGCGGTCCAGTGAAGCCAGATGGTCGAATCATCTGTGCGGAGGCCCTGGACTTCGAGCTCGACCGATTCGACGATATGTTCAGATAGCTTCCTGAGCTCTTCGCCGACAATAGCCATCTCCCCTGGCGGAAAGAAGCCGTTGAGCGGCCTGCCCCTCGCGCTATCGGCCGAGGTATGGAGCATGGAACAGAAGCTCGGGTTGGCTTCGATGATCGTCAGGTCGGCCGCCAACCGGACCATTCCCAGCGGCGCGTGGACGATGACCTCGTTCAGCGTTGCCGCGGAGAGCCGGCTTTTGACCAGGAGGGAGAGGGACTCTTGATGGGCTATGACCTGGCTTGCCATCAGGAGAACGATGACAGCGCCTGCCAGCACGGTGGCAAACACGTCCATCGGACGCCCGTGGACCGCCGCCACCACCACCGCGGTGAGGCCGCCCGCGAGTACGGCTAGCCAGGGCAGCGTGAGCTGCCAGATGTCGATTGGCTTCTGCTCGGTGCTCCGGTCCGTCGCTCCGGAGGGCCAGAGCGCAGCCAGCGCCATCATCAGGTAGCCGACGACCCAGCCGGAGTCGAGGACGTAGACGAGTCCGCTGGGGAGATTCGTGTACACGAACGCGCTGTCCGCCAACGCATTGGCCGCAAGACCTCCCAGCAACAACATCAAGCGGCCCTGGGTTTCGTCGGTCGCACGCCGAATCGCGAGAAGGAGAACCGTGCCGATGAGAATGTCGCCGACGGGATACGCCACCGAGACGACGCGGGATGGGAGCTGAGCTCCGGACCCCGACAAGACATCGCCCAACCCGAGCTCCCAACCAACGTACAGCAGCGACAAGGACACGATGGCTCTGTCCAGCCACAACCGCAAACCCGTCGACGTGCCGCGAGCCGTGTTGGCGAAGCTCAGGATCCCGGCGATCGCCAGCGGTATGGCGGCGAGGAAACCGATGTCGGAGAGCGCCGGGGATGTTGGGGTGATTCCAAACCCGACTTCGTAGACAGACCACACAATCTCCCCCAGGCACCAGCTTGCCACCGACGCTGCAAGCAGGAACCAGGCCCGTCGGAGACGGCCCTGCGTGCGCATGCCGGCGAATCCGCAGCTGACCGCCGCGATCCCGGCCGCAACGGCCTCTCCGACGTCGTCGACTGCCATCGTGAGCGTCGCTCCGCCAAGCTGCAGCTTCATCCATGTGACGAAGGCGATAGCGGCCAATGCAAATGCGCACCCGAAAGTGACGAAGCGCCGCCAACGGTCGGGATCGAGGCGCGCCGGCCGATTCACCATCAGTTGGCCATAGCGGAATCAGTCTCTGCCAAAACACGATCAAATTGGGCAATCTGAGCGCGTAATCGAGGTTCGGCGGCGAAACCCTTCGCTAGTGGCTGATCGCCCTGACGAAAGACGGCGTCGTCCGACCGCACTCCGGACGACACAACTGGATCTCAAAATGCCCGTTTCGTTTGACACCACGCGGGACCATCCCCGTTTGAATGGCAGGTCACGCCCCATGGACCTGCAGGGGGCATTCGCCAGAAGGCCAAGCTAGCGTGACTCCATATCGTGATCAGGGCGACAAGCCATTCTCATCGCTGGGCCGTGTTTGTGGTCGGGGCCGTTGCTGCCGCCATTTTCGCTTTGACATTCGTCGTCATCATCACCACCCAGCCCGGCGGCGCACAGTTTGTCACCGCCTTCGATGACCTGGGTGAGGCAGCCGCCGCTCTCATCGCAGCTGCGGCCTGCGGATGGGCGGCGAGCCGATCGAATGGCCAGTTCCGTCGCGCCTGGGGGTTGTTGGCAGCTTCCGCCGCCGCCTGGTGCGGCGGCGAGGTTATCTGGAGCGTCTACGAGGTGGGGCAGGGCATAGCGGTGCCATTCCCATCGCTGGCCGACCTGGGCTTTCTGGCAGCGACGCCGCTGACCATCGCCGGGGTGCTGTCCTTCTGGACCTCTTCACGTGGAACAGCGGGAGGCTGGCGCCTGGTGCTGGATGCGCTGATCATCATCGTTTCCTTGACGTTCGCCGGTTGGGCCCTTGGGCTCAAGCAGGTCTACCTCACCTCGTCAGACAGTCTCGGTCAGCGGGCGATCGAGCTGGCCTATCCCGTCGGCGACATTCTCGTCGCAACGGTCCTGATCCTGGCCATCCGGCGGGCGACACGCGTTCAGCAGGGCCCCCTGACGCTGCTGCTCGGAGGCCTGGCGGCGGCTTCGATTTCCGACACCGCCTTCGCCTATCTGAACGCTGTTGGTGCATATTCAGCCGCTGCCAGCCTCTTTGATGCAGGGTGGGTGATTGGCTATTTGATGATTGCTCTTGCAGCTCTTTGGCCCTCGAGGCCAATTAACCAGGCCGCCGAGAAGGATCCAATCGACCTGTGGCAGCTCGCCCTGCCCTGGATGGCTGTGCTGGTCGCCGCCGCCAGCGCCGTAATCGTCGTGCTTCGTGGTCAGTTGAACGATCAATTCATGACAGTGCTTGCCGCGATACTGGCCAGCCTGCTGATGGTGAGCCAAATCCTGGCCCACAAGGACTCTCGGTCAATGCTGATCAAGAGCATTCAGTCCGAATCCAGATTGGCGGAGGTCCTTGCCCACTCACCCATCGGCATCGTTCGTGCCGACCTCAACTTCAAAGTTACGGACGCCAATCCGGCAGCCTCCGCCCTGTTCCGAGAAGCCCCCGGAGCAATGATCGGCTCGACGATCGCAAAGTATCTTCCGGCGGAAGTCCGCCGACCTGCATTCGAAAAGCTCGGAGCACTGGTCAGTCGAGCGGTTGACACCGTCGAAGGAGACTCTCCGATGATTCGCGCCGACGGCAGCAGGGTATGGGTGCACTGGACTTCGACGGCGGTCACAGAGACAAGCGCCGGCGAGCCAGACTACATCCTGACCATGCTTGACGACGCAAGTCAAAGGCACGAGGCTGAAGAGGCGGCCAGAGCGAACCTCGGAGTGCTCGAGCATCTGAATCAGCTGAAAAACGGCTTCTTGCAGTCTGTCAAACATGAATTCAAGACCGCCTTAATCGGGATCGAGGGCTTCAGCGAATTGATGCTCGATGGGAGTCAACTTGACGCAAGCGAGATCAAAGCCTTTGCGACCGATATCCACAACGGCGCAATCCGCCTGGATACGATGGTCAACGAAATCCTCGACCTTGATGGTGTCGAGACCGGCCACACCGCACTCCACATCACTCGCGTCGACCTGAACAGCGTCATTAGTCGGGTCACCACGGAACTGAAGAATGAGATGGATGGCACCTCTCTCATCACCAATCTCGAGTCCACGCTACCAAACGTGGCCGGGGACGCCGACAGGCTTGCCGAGGTGGTTCGGAATCTATTGCACAACGCGCTTAAGCACTCACCAGACGGCGGTCAGATCTCGATCTCAAGCGTCCTGAGTGACGGTGACGCACAGATAAGCGTTCGCGACAATGGCGTGGGCGTTCGTGGCGACTTCGACAACCGCCTCTTCGACCGTGATGATGTCTATGCCAACAATCCGATTCGCAAGGTCGTTGGAACCGGTTTGGGCCTGGGCATGGCGCGTGAGATCGTGCAGCTGCATGGGGGCCGGCTCTGGGTTGATCGAGTGGAAGGCATCGGATCCGAGTTCCACTTCACGGTGCCCATCGCCAGCGCGGCGCGCTTGCACGAGCTCCAGCCCGCGTCGGTGAGCAAACAAGTCGCGTGACCGTGGCTGCGATGCGGCCGGAGCCCCAAGCCAATGAGACCGATTGCGGATGGCGGGCGGCCCGAGCAGATCAAGGCTGTTAGGCCAGGTTTTTTCGCCAGGTCTCATGCCGACCACCGGCGCCCAGACCAGACCGATAAGGCGGAACCGCTGGGTGCCGGTTAGGGTGCAGAGTTAGCCGACGGCTCCTTCGGCATGATGCTTGAGCCAGATTTCGAGTTCAGAAATTTGGTGGACCCGAGGGGATTCGAACCCCTGACCTCTTGAGTGCGATTCAAGCGCGCTCCCAGCTGCGCCACGGGCCCACGCCAGCGCGGTTTGCCGAAGGGCCAGTATAGCCCGGCCCTGATGGCCGGCCCCCGGGAACAAGACCCGTGATCCGGGCCGTTCATATACTCGCGAGATGTCATTCCTCTTCAAGGGCAAGCGGCTGCCGGAAGGCGTCGACGCGTCACGCATCCCGCCCGGCCAGACGCTCGCCGCGCCCGACAAGTGGCCGCTGCTCCACTTCGGCCCGGTGCCGAGGACGGACATCGCGAAGTGGGACTTCAAGGTGTTCGGCGCGGTTGAGAAGGAGCTGACGCTGGACTACGGCGAGCTCCGGGCTCTGCCCTCGAAGGATGTGACGGCGGACATCCACTGCGTCACCGGTTGGAGCCGCCTGGGCGATCGCTGGACCGGGGTGCCGATCCGCGAGATCCTGGACCGGGTGAAGCCCAAGCCCGAGGCCAGGTACGTCAACGCGCACTGCGAGTACGGCTACACGACGTCGGTCCCGCTGAGCGTGCTGGACGCCGGGGAGAATCTCCTTTGCTACGCATGGAACGGGCAGGACCTGACGCCAGACCACGGCTGGCCGCTGCGCCTTTTCGTGCCCTCGAAATACTTCTGGAAGTCGGCGAAGTGGCTGCGCGGGCTAGAGTTCATGGATCGCAACCGGCTTGGTTTCTGGGAGCAACGTGGGTATCACGACGAGGCAGACCCTTGGAAGGAGACGCGGTACTGGTAGCGCTCTAGACGCGCCGCCCGTGGTCACGTTCACCACGGACTTCGGGTCGGGCTCGCCGCTGGTCGCCGCGATGAAGGCCATGGTGCTGCAGGGATGCCCGCACGCCGTGCTCGTCGACGTGAGCCACGAGGTACCCAGGTTCGACGTCTCGGCAGGGGCTTTCATGCTCTTCGCCGGCACGCGCCATTTCGGCAACGGGTCGGTTCACCTGGCGGTGGTCGATCCTGGCGTCGGCAGCTCGCGCAGGCGCCTGGTGTTGCGCGCGGGTGGGCGCTTTTACATCGGGCCGGACAACGGGCTTTTCGCGATCGTGATCGAAGAGGTCGGCATCCAGCAGACCATCGAGCTGGCCCCTCGGCCCCACGGTGCGCCGACCTTCGAAGGTCGGGACGTGTTTGCCCCGGCGGCCGCAGCGCTCGCGTCAGGGGTGCCGATCGAATCGCTGGGCCCGCCGACCGACCCGCCGCAGATGCTGGAAGACGCGTCCCCTCGCGTGCTGTGGATCGACGGCTTCGGGAACCTCGTCACGAACTTGAAGCCGCCGGTGCGCCGTATGCGGATCCACAACCACGACATCGTCGCGTCCGCGAAGACGTACGCAGAGGGGCGGCCGAACGAGCCGTTCGTCTACGTCGGGAGCATGGGGTACCTGGAGGTCGGGGTCCGGGAATCGAGGGCGGACAAGCTGCTCGGCGCACGCGCGGGCATGAAGGTGGAGGCGATCTAGGGCCTTAACAGGCTGGGTTGGCGCGCGTGCGGCTGCTCGGTAGCGTGTGCCGCGCTGTGGTTCGAGTGGCCTGCGTTGCGGCTCTTTCCCTCTCCCTGGCCCTTGCGGGCTGCTCGAGCCCGGCCCATCCGGTGCCGGCGATGGCCGCAGCGGTCGCGTCAACCGGCACGGCGGCCGTCGCCCAACCGGTGCGCCTGTGGCAGGACGCGAGCATTTTCGAGCTGGTCGGCGGGATGATCGCGTCTGCCCGCAGGCGCATCCTCGTCGAGGTCTACGAGATCGGCCGCGAGGATCTTGTGCGCGCGCTGGGCGCGGCCTCGGCGCGCGGCGTCGCCGTTCGGGTGGTCACCGACCCTACTGTCGGTGCGAGCCGCGCCGCGGCCGCGGCACTCGACG
>DAIPXW010000093.1:0-7306 GCA_036783075.1 Candidatus Dormiibacterota bacterium
CTGACCGACCGGTTCTCGGCCCGGCTCACAATGGCCGCGTCCATGGGCTTGCGCGTCGCCCTGGTCGCGCCGCTTGGTGCGCTCGTGCTGGCCGGCCGGATCCAGATGTGGGAGGTGTACGCCGCCTCCGCAGTGTTCGGGGTGGTCGACGCGTTCTTCATGCCGGCCAGGACGTCGATCCTGCCGCGCGTCGTCGCCGACCACGAGCTCGAGCCCGGAAACGCCGTGCTCAACGTCACGAGCCAGGCCTCCATAGTCGTCGCGCCCGCGCTCGCGGGGCTTGTCGTCGCAGCGTGGGGTACAGGGTGGGCGTTCCTGGTCGACGGCGCCTCGTTTGCGGCCGGCTTCGCCCTCGTCCTCTGGCTTCCTGCCGCGACTCGCTCGCCGGGTGCGTCCGGTGGAGCGACGGGTCTTGGCGGTCAGATGCTCGCCGGCTTCCGATACGCCTGGGCGGACGTCGGGATTCGCGTGTCCCTTCTGGTCATAGCGGCCATAGACTTCGCGGCCAACGGGGCGATCGGTGTTGGCTTTCCCACGCTCGCCCACGGCCGGCTAGGCGGCAGTGCCGCGGTCCTTGGGGTGTTGTATGCGGCGTGGGGCGTGGGGGCGACCGCGGGCGCGGTGGGTGCCGGGCTCCTGCGACCGCCCAAGCGCTTCGGCATCCTCCTGGTCGGCGTTTGCGCCTGGATCGGCGCCGGTGTCGGCCTCATCGGTCTGCTGCACTCTCTGCCGCCGGTCGCGGCCGTGATCGCGATCACGGCCATCGCAACGGGCGTGATCAACACCTATGGCGTCAGCTGGCTCCAGCGGCGTACCAGCCGTGAGATGCAGGGCCGCGTGATGTCGCTGGTCATGCTCGCGTCTCTGGGCTCGACCCCAATCGCATATGCGGTTTCGGGTGCGCTTGCGCAGGTCAACGTGACCGCGTTGTTCGTCTTGGCCGGTGCGCTGATCGTCGTGACGGCAGCCGGCGCCGCCGCCAGCCGCACGGTTCGCTCGCTCTAGCGCGCGCGGGTCAGTCTCTGACCGCGGCCTGGGTCAACAACCCCCAGCTTTCCATCTGCTGCCGCAACCGCTCGGTGGAACGCTCGTCGAGCGCCGCGATCGGCGGTGCGCACCACGGCTCGCATATCCCCTGCATGTGCAGCGCGGCCTTGATCGCACCGGGGAAGACGCCGGCTCGCACGGCGATCACGAGCCGGAACAGCGCCTCCTGCGCGGAGCGGGCGGCGGCGAGGTCGCCGCGCCGGTACTCGTCGAAGATGCGTACAACCCATTGCGGCGCGACGTTGCCCGCGCCGCAGATCGTGCCGTCGCCGCCCATGGCAAGCGAAGGCAGGAGCATGGTGTCGCTCCCCGTGAAGAGACGGAACCGTGGCAGATCGCTCGTGGCGATGCGCACGCCTTCGAAGTATTCGAAGTCGCGGCTCGAGTCCTTGATACCCGCGATCGAGCCCTCGCGCGCGAGAGTGGCGACGGTGGCAGGCTCGGCGACAACCTTGGTGAACTGGGGGATGTTGTAGAGCAGGATCGGGACCGGGCTGCCTTCGGCGAGATTGCGGTAGAAGGCCAGCACTGTCGCCTGGTCAATCATGTAGTAGAAAGGAGGAGCCACCAGGGCCGCGTAAGCGCCGAGGCGCGCCGCCGCCTCGACCTCGACGCGAGCCGCCGCGAGGTGGCTTTGCGCGACCCCGCAGATGACGGGCACGCGACCGCCCGCCCCGGCGACGACGCGCGCCAGGACCTTGCGACGCGCGGTCTCGTCAAGGGATGCCGTCTCGCCGGTGGAACCAAGGGCCAGCAGGCCGTGGACGCCGCCGCGGATCACGTGCTCCACCAGCCTGTCGATCGCCGGCTCGTCCACGGTCCCGTCCTTCTGGAGGGGCGAGACGAGCGCAGGCAGCACGCCCGTCAGCTCATCGATCCGGAACATGGCACTCAAGACTAATCGCCTTCCGCGATCCGCACGACGAGGTCGCGCTGCTCCGGCGTGAAGAAGGGAGGCTCGCCGCCGGCCGCGTTCTCTCGCGCTCGCTCGACGCGATGGGTCGCGGTCAGCACCGTGCTCACACGCGGGTCGCTTGCGATCCACTTGAGGATCGCCTGCGCCCACGTCCGCACTCCGAGCTCCTTCAACCGCGCCGGCGGAGGGTTGCGGTCCAGGATTCCCTGCTGCAGCGGGCTCATGACGAGGACCCCAAGGCCCATCGACTCCGCGAGTGGCAGGATCTCTTTCTCGGCCCCCCGGCGGAGCGGGTTGTACGGGACCTGGACCATGTCCAGCCGGCCACCCGCCATCAGCTTGGCAAGCTCCCCGAAGGCGGACTCCTGGTAGTGCGTCGCGCCGACCGCCTTCACCTTGCCGTCCTTTTTGAGCCCCTCCAGGAGCGAAAGCTGTGCCGGAACGTTGACGAGGTTGTGGACCTGGTAGATATCGACCCAATCAAAGAGCCGCAGCGCGCGTTCCGCCTGCTCGCGGCCCTCTGTCGCGCTGGGGGTCCAGACCTTCGTCGCCACCGTCACCCTGTCGCGAATGCCTTCGAGGGCCCGGCCCAGCGTGGACTCGGCGCGCCCGTACATGGGCGACGAGTCGAAGAGGTCGATGCCGGCCCGGATGGCGGCCTCGACCAGCGGCCGGCGGTCATCGTCCGTGTCGAACGACCGCCAGGTGCCCATGCCGATGGCGGGCACGGTTAATCCGGTCCGACCCAGCGGCCGCCTCTCCATGCGATGACCTTAGCGGGCCGCGGCCCTCGGATCAGGCGTGCCCGTCGATCGAGATCAGCTCCGGGTCGAGGAGGCTGTCGATGCCGGCGACGACCGGTGCTCCGCGCAACGCAGCGGCAATCTTGGCCAGCGTGGCGCTGGTGACGGAACGTCCGCGTCGCGCGGCGGAGATGGTCGCCGGGCTGCACCCGGAAGCGTTCGCGAGGTCGGTGGCGTTCCACCCGCGCCGCGCGAGCTCTCGGTCGAGGCGGGTCGGGCTCAGTCGAATCGTCATATGGAGTCCCCTCGATTACCGCGCCGGGTTACAGAGGCGCTGTGTCGGGGTATCCTTCCCGCGGTGCTGGGGACGCGGCGCCTTCGCCTTACCGAACGCCAGTGGAGGATCTACCTGGCCGTGTGGCTGGTGGCGCTGGCCGCCGCGGCAGGCGTGCTCGCCGGCCTGACGCTGCCGAAGCTGCTGGCGCCCGCTTCTCGACCGTCCCTGTTCGGGGGACTGGTGATGGGCGCCGGGGAGGTTCGCGCTCCCGCCTTCACGCTTCGTGACCAGACGGGCGCGGCCGTGTCGCTGGCCGATCTCCACGGCCGCGTGATAGCGCTCACCTTCCTGGACACCCAGTGCCAGAACCTGTGCCCTCTGCAGGCCAGCCTGCTCGGTGGTGTGCAGACCCGAGTCGGCCGGAGCGCGCCTTTTGACATCGTCGTGGTCAGCGTCCGGCCCGACGCCGACACGCCGTCGACCATCGCCGCGTTCGCGAGCGCTCACGGGCTTTCCGGTAGGTACTACTGGCTGACGGGCACCCAGGCTCAGCTCGCTTCGGTCTGGAACAGCTACGGCGTCGGTGTCCAGGTTGCGAACGGCGACCTCGCTCACAGCTCCGTGATCTACCTCATAGACCCCAGCGGTTATGAGCGTGTCGGATTCCAGGACGTCCCCGACGCCGCCGCCGTCGAAAACGACATCAAGGTCCTCGCCGCCGGCTAGTCGCCGCCTTGTTCGCCTTTCGCCGGTCTTTGTGTTTGTTCAACAAAGTTCGGGGATTTACAAGCAACCGAGGTGCTGTTATGTTCCCCCGTGATCGTGAAGGCGATGCGGGCTCCGAACTACGCAGCACGACTGATAGTCCTCGTGGTGGCGGTTGGAATCCTCGCCACCCTGGTGACCGTCTTCCTCGTGGGCTTCGTCGCAAAGTTCCCCCCGACCCTTGCTTCTGAGGTCGCCTCTGGGCCAAGGGTGGCCACGGCACCCGGCCAGACGGAGACGTTCATTCACCTCGAGACCGTCGGCGCCATCTCCGCCGCGATCGATTTCCCGAAACCCAGCGATCCGCATCAGGACTGGGTGAGCTACCTGCCTACCACGACCTTCAAGGTTCCGGCCAACTCGGTGGTGACGGTGACCATCGACCAGGAGGACTCGGCATCAGGCTTGCGAAACCCGTTCTGGGCGCAGGCGCAGGGCATCATCGGCCCGTTCCACATGAAGTACTACGACGATCAGGGCAACCCGCAGGAGGGCGACTTCACAAAGCTTGACGACGCTTCCACGCCCGCCCACACGTTCGGGATCCCGGACCTCGGGGTGTTCGTTCCGCTCATGGGCGTGAGTGACAACGCCCCCGCCGGGAGCATGAACGTGATCACCTTCTCCTTCCGGACGGGAAAGGCAGGCATATATCACTGGCAGTGTTTCGTCCCCTGCGGTTCCGGCACCATCTACGGCAACGGCGGGCCGATGCAGACCCTCGGCTACATGGGCGGCTTTTTGGTTGTCCAGTAACTCCCCGGTGAAAGGCACAGACCGCACCCACGTCCTCCGACTCGCCGTCGCCTGGGCGGTCCTCAGCGTGATCGGGGTCGTCGCAGCCCTCCAGGTGAACATGCCGCCTGGAGACCAGTCGCAGCAGGCCTCGGACGAGAGCTACCTGCTGCACCTGATGCTGATCCTCTCCACGCCGGTTTTCGTGGGGGTGATCCTCTTCGTCCTGTATTCGGCGTTCGCTTTTCGCCAGGCCGTGGGGGCGCTCGAGGATGGTCCGCCGAGGCGGGGCAACCTCCGCATGCAGTGGGCCTGGGTGATAGCCACCGCGGTGATCGTCTTCCTCCTCGCCGGAATCGGCATCAACGGGCTGGCGAACTCGGCCTCGGCGACCAGTTTTTCGTCATCGGGCTCGCTCGGCACCGCCCAGGCCGTCGGCAGCTCATCGGGTGACAGGCTGCAGGTCCAGGTCATAGCGCAGCAGTGGTACTTCACCTACCGATACCCGGGATACGGCGGCGCCGAGTCCCTCCATCTCGTCCTGCCGGTGAACGCCAACGTCGAGTTCCACGTGACGTCGACCGACATCATCCATTCGTTCTGGGCTTACGAGCTCGGCGTGAAGGCCGACGCCAACCCGGGCGTCGACAACGTCACCTATGTCACGACCATGAAGACGGGTTCGTTCACCGTGCGCTGCGCGGAGCTGTGCGGCATCTGGCACGGGAACATGTTCGACACGCAGGGAAAGGTTGTGAGCCAGGCCGACTTCGCGACCTGGGTGGCGGATCTTCAGTCATCGCAATCGGACCTCAAGCTGCCGCCGTATGCACCCGAATATTTCCCGAGCCCACGAGTGAAGGGGACCTGAGATGAGCGCAGTCGCGACCGGCGGGGCGATGCTTCAACCGACTGAGCGGCGATTCGTCATGCCGACCAACATCCTCACGGGCATCGTGCTTGGTGTCATCGGTTACTGGGCCGGCGTTCAGCTCGGCAACAGTTTCGGCTTCAACGACGGCCTGAACACCGGGGTCCTCCTCGGCTACGGGTTGGGAACGGTCATGTTCCTCGTCGGGATCGGTTTTGCCACCTACCCGCTCGGGCGGCTGTTCGGATGGCACACCCCCCCCGAACCGGCGCACGACGAGTACACCGGCGTATGGCGGTATCTGAACCTGAGCTACGACCACAAGGTGATCGGCGTCCAGTACTTGATCGCGATGCTGATGGCGATGCTCTTCGGAGGCATCGGGGCGATGTTCGTTCGCACGAACCTGCTCTCACCGGACACTCCCATCTTCCCGCCCGACAAGTACCTGACCCTGGTCAGCATGCACAGCGTCCTGATGGTGTTCGTCGCCAGCGCGGCCATCGTCGGGCCGTTCGGCAACTTCTTCGTGCCGCTCATGATCGGGACCAACCGCATGGCGTTCCCGCGCCTGGAAGCGCTGTCCCTCTGGCTCGTCCCGCCCGCGCTCGTGATCATGCTTCTTTCGCCGATCTTCGGCGGCTTCCAGACCGGCTGGACCGGCTACACACCCCTTTCTGAGCAGGCCGGCCAGGGGTTCGACAGCTACATCGTCGGATTCACGCTGATCGGCATCGCGCTCATCGTCTCGGGGGTCAACATGCTGACCACGATCATCAGCATGCGCGCGCCGGGGATGACCTGGACGCGGCTCCCGATATTCGTCTGGGGCGTGTTCTCGGCCTCGATCCTCGGCACCTTTGCCGCTCCCGTGCTGGCCGCGGCCCTGTGCATGCAAGCGCTCGACCGGAGTATGAACACCAGCTTCTTCATCTCTTCGAACGGCGGCAGCCCCTACCTGTGGCAGAACCTCTTCTGGATCTTCGGTCATCCAGAGGTCTACATCTTCATCCTGCCCGCCTTCGGCATCGTCATGGAGCTGATACCGCATTTCGCCCGCAAGCCGCTCTGGGGCTACCGGATCGCGGTCGTGGGCCTGCTCGGCGTGACTCTGTTGAGCTGGTTCGTCTGGCAGCACCACCTGTTCGTGAGCGGCATCGCGCCCGCTCTGCGCCCGTTCTACATGCTGTCGACCGAGATGATCTCGATCCCGACAGGAATCGTTTTCCTGGTCGCGTTCGGAACGCTGTGGCGCTCACGAATCTCGATGACGGTACCGATGCTTTTCTGTCTCGGGTTTCTCTACAACTTCCTCATCGGCGGAATCTCGGGCGTCTTCCTCTCCGACGTGCCCAGCGACATCACGCTGCACGGCAGCTACTTCTCCATGGCGCACTTCCATTTCACCATCGTCGGAGGCGAGATCTTCGCCATCGTAGCGGCCATCTACTACTGGTTCCCGAAGATGACCGGCAAGATGCTGAACCAGACGCTGGGGAAGATCCACTTCTGGTGGATGTTCATCAGTTTCAACCTCGCGTTCACGCCTTTGTTCGCGGCCGGGATCCTGGACATGCCCCGCCGCGTGTCGACCTACGCACCGAGCCTGCAGGCGCTCAACGACTGGGTCAGCATCTGGGCCTACGTGCTTTTCGCTTCCATGGTCTTCTTCGCGGGCATTGTGATCTGGGGTTGGTTCTTCAACCCGAAAGTCGCCGTCGCGGACCCGTGGCACGTGCGCTCGATCGAGTGGCAGCTTCCGACGCCGCTGCCCCGCCGGAACTTCGCGCGCATACCGACCTTCACCCGACCTCCGTATGACTACGGCGAAGGTGTCCCGCGGCCGCTGGTCGACCCCGGTGCCGAGCCCGCGCCCGCATGAGCGAGCGCGCCGTCGCCGACAAGCCGATGGGAATGGGAGCGGCCACGACCGCGCATCCCGAATGGGAGCC
>DAIPXW010000094.1:0-7249 GCA_036783075.1 Candidatus Dormiibacterota bacterium
CCCATGCATACCTCCCAGAACACGGTTCCCTCGGCGTACGAGCCGGTGCCAACCGGGGTGACCTCGCCGCGGCCGATCAACTCGCCGCCGGAGAAGCCGAAGTGCTTGCGCATCAGGGCGAGGTAGTCGTCCGGGGAGACCTCGTCGGTGCCTGCGATCCGCTCGAGCTGCTGCCGGATGTCGGCTGCCGCACGCTGCACGGCCAGACCCGCGATCGTCGTCGAGCGGCTGGCGCCGGTCGAGCGGTCGTACGGTGTGAAGCGCGTGTCCGCGCCGCGAACGGTGACGCGGTCGGGCTCGATCCGGAGCTCCTCCGCGGCGATCTGCGCAAAAGCCGTGCGTGGGCCCTGCCCCATCTCGGTCGTGCCGACGAGCACGACGACGCGGCCGTCGGCCTCGAGCCGGCAGACGGCGCTCGAGACGGGGTGTGCGCCGGCGGCGAGCAGGCCGACGGATACGCCGCGACCGACGAGAGGCGGCTTCGGCTTGTCCCAACCAATCGCCGCCGCGACCTTCTCGACGTCCCCGACGAGATCCGCGTCGAGCGGCTTCCCTCCCGCCCGCACCTCCTCGCCCGGCGTCAGCAGGTTCTGGCGCCGCACCTCGAGCGGATCGAGCCCGGCGCGGCGTGCTATCTCGTCCACTTGCGACTCGCCGATCCACTGCATGTGCGTCGCGCCGAACGCACGGTAGGAGCCGGCGGGTGCGAGATTCGTGTAGACGCACGACGCGTCGATGCGATACGCGGACCAGCCGTATGGACCCGGTGCTGCGTCTCCCGCCGTCGCGACGACGCGCGGGCCGTTGTCCGCGTAGGCGCCGGTGTCGAACAGGCACACGACCTCGCGCGCGAGCAGCCGCCCGGAACTCGTGGCGGCGGTGCGCATGCGACAGCGCATGTTGTGGCGTCGCGTCGTCACCATCGACTCGCCGACACGGTTCTGGATCTTCACCGGCCGGCCGGCCTTCCGTGCGAGCGCGACCGTCAGCGGCTCCATCTTCGTGTACGACTTCGAGCCGAAGCCGCCGCCGAGGTACGGCACCTGGATGCGAACGTTGGCGACCGGAACGCGGAAGAGGTCGGCGATCTCGGCGCGCACGAGAAACGGGTGCTGACAGGTCGCCCACAGCGTGATCTCGTCGCCCTCGACCTGCGCGATCACGGTGTGCGTCTCCATCGCGTATTGATAGACGGAGGGGAACGTGTACTCGCCCTCGACGACGATGTCGGCGTGCGCGAATACTGCCTCGAGTTCGCCCTTGTCGAGCCGGTAGCGGTAACAGACGTTGCCGTCGCGCTCGGGCAGCTCGCCGAGGCCGTGGAACAAGCCCGGGCGCATCTCGCGCTCGGTGACGAGGGGCGCGCCGGCCGCGACCGCGTCTTCGACGTTCGCGACAACGGGCAGCTCCTCGTACTCGACGGCGATCGCGTCGACCGCAGCCATCGCCGCCGCAGGCGTCTCGGCGGCCACCGCCGCGACCTGCTCGCCGTGGAAGCGCACCTTGTCGATCGCGATGATCGGGCGATCCTTGATCGCGTGCCCATAGTAGGGGTCGATGTCCTGCAGGTCGGCGCCCGTGAGGACGCACACGACTCCCGGGATGCGCTCGGCAGCCGACGTGTCGATCGACACGATGCGACCGTGCGCGATCGGGCTGCGCAGCACCGATCCGTAGAGCATCCGCGGCACCAGCATGTCGCCCACGAACTGCGCCTTGCCGCGAAGCTTTTCGCGCGCATCCCGACGCGGGTGAGAGACGCCGACCTGCGTCCGTGTCGCCGGTTCCTTGACAATCGAGGTCATTCGACTCCGGCGAGGTCGGCGACGGCCTCGACGATGCCGCGATACCCCGTGCAGCGGCAGAGATTACCCGACAGATTCCGCTTGATCTCCTCCGCGCTCTCGAAACCGCCTGCGTCGAGAAAGGAGGAGATCGTCAACAGCATCGCTGGCGTGCAGAAGCCGCACTGCACGGCGGCATGGCGGGTGAACGCATCCTCGAGCTTCTCGAACTCGGGCCGCTCGGCGAGACCTTCGATGGTCGTCACCTCACGTCCGTCGGCGTGCGCCGCCAGGTAGCAGCACGAGCTGACCGGCAGGCCGTCGACGAGGACGGTGCACGCACCACAGACCTGCACGTCGCATGAGCGCTTTGCGCCGGTGAGGCCAAGGGAGTCGCGCAAGAAGTCGAGCAGCAACTCTTGCGGCGGGACGTCGCGGACGACCTCGCGGCCGTTGACCTCAACCGCGATCTCCACCGAGGCCTCCGCTCGCGCGGCCGAGACTGCGCCGCCACGCCTCCCAGTACTCAGCGACGAACTCGTCGCGGTACTTGACCGGCTGCAGCTCTCGCGCAAGCGCCGCCGCGATCGGCCGCAACTCGCCCAGCGTTGACGCGATGAACTGCGCCCGCGCCGCGCGCTCGAGCGTCGCCGCTGTCAGCACGGCCCAGGGGACATCCTTGCCGACGACGAGCACGCCGTGGTTCTCCATCAGCACGGCACGTCCGCCGCCGAGCGCTGCCGCGACGGCATCACCCTGCCTGTCCTCGACGATAAGGTCCGGGTCGCCGAAGCGCCCTACGCCGTCCGCGAAGAGGATGCCGTCGTGCGTCAGCGGCAGGAGCTCCGCAGCGGTGGCACCAAGGGCGGTCGCGTGCAGCGGGTGGCCGTGGATAACCGATCCGACGTCGGGCCGCGCGCGATAGACACCCGTGTGCAGCACCGTCTCGAGATGCAGCCCGGCGCCGGTGTCGGCAAGCGAGACGATGTCGTCGGGCTCGACCTCGTCGAGCGCGACCCCCTTGCGCTTGATCCAGATCGTGCCGTCGGCGTCGCGCGCGCTGACGTGGCCGAGCGTGAGATCGGCGTAGCCCTCGGCGGCGATGATGCGGCATGCCCACGCCACCTGCTCTCGCAGGCTCAGGGCGACGGCGACCATCAGCGGCGTTCTGTCGGCGGGTAGTCGGGATGCGGGAAGCCGAAGACCATCAGCACGTCCGTGTCTCCGGTGTTGGCGACGGCGTGCCAGACACGCGCCGGGATGTGGAGCGCGTCGCCTTCGCGGAACGGCACAGCCTCATCGTCGAGCTGCAGCTCGCCGGAGCCGGAAACGACGTAGGCGACCTCCTCGACCTCGTGCCGGACGGGGCCGACGACGACACTCGGCTTGAAGACCGAGAAGCCGAGCGATGACGCGTTGTCGCCGACGCGGCCTTCGGTGACGAGCATCCGGCTCCAGCTCCCCTGCGGCAACTCGATCGGCTCCACCGACTCGAGCGGGACGACCGTTACAGCGCCCATTCGCCGTCCTTCAGGATGTAGGTGCCGTCGTCGACGATCTGCAGCGTCGCGTCCAGGAAGACGCCGTCGAGATGGAGCGACGAGACGTTCTGCCCACCCGGGTACGCGTTGTGGTTGTCGCCCAACGCGAGGTGCACGGTGCCGATGCGCCCTTTCTCCGACGGGGTGCCGAAGGGCGCCTTCTCGCTGGTACCGAACGCAAACTCGCCGACGACGTCGGCGTTCTCGACGCCCTCGATCGCGGTGCGCAGCCGCTCGGCCTCGGCGCCGCCCTCGATCTTGACGCAGCGGCCGCCTTCCAGCGTCCACCTGATCGGCTCCTCGACCTGGCCCGTCAGGCCGATGCCGAGCATGACGCCGTCGACGACGGCTGTCCCGTGCGTGAAGTCCTCGACGGCGGCGAACGCAACCTCGGCCCACAGCGGCACGGGCCCCATCATCTGGCCCCGCCGTTTGATCGGCGTCACCTCGAGTGCCGGCCGCCCCTTGATCGAGACGTAGAAGTCCGTCCCGAGCGGCGTAGTCACGTGGCACTGCTCCTTGCCCTCGAGCGCCGCCATCGCGTCCTTGGCCCGTTGCGTTGCGCGGTGGATGTCTTCAACGGTGAGTCCCCACTCACCCATGCCGGGCTCCACGGAGGCAATCTTGCCGTTTGCCTCGCATGTCTCGCGCACCGCGTTCACGTGGGCGAATCGGTTCGCCCACTCGAGATTCGCGATGATGATCACCTCATCCGAGCCGACCATTGCCCTGTGCAGGTTCGCCGGCGGCGCCATCGGGAAGCGAACGTCGGCGCGGCCGCGCCGCACCTGCGCCTCGTTGTTCATCACGACGGGCCAGCCGCCGCGTGCGACGACCAAGTCGGCACAGCAGCCGCCTGCTCGGTGTGGTCGTCGTCGCAGATGATCGTCACGACGTCCCCATCCTCAACAGACATGCAGACATCGACGACAAGCGCTGCGTCCTTCATAAGCTCGGAAGCGACAACGGTGGCCATGCTTCACCTCACTCTCTCTGCGGAGAACAGCGGCAGCACTTCCTTCGCGAAGCGCTCCACCTGCCCAAACTGGTCGATCGCGCCGAAGCGGCAGATGAAGTGCTGGACGCCGGCGTCGGCGAAGGTGCGGATCCAGGCGGCGATGTCGTCGGGCGTCCCGACGGGGCCCCAGTTGGAGAGGTCCATCGCCTTCGACAGCTCCGGGTAATACTTGGAGATGTAGTCACCGAACGCGGTGCGCGCTTCCTCGACAGATTCGCCGATGTTCATCGTCACCTGATAGGCGATCGTCAGCCTCGAGAAGTCGCCGTCGTGAGCGTCAGCGTACTCCTCGATCGCCCGCAGCTGCTCGACGAGTTCCTCCGGGTGCTGCGCTCGACAGCACGTCATCCAGCCGTCGCCGTACTTGACGATCCGGCGGCAGGCGTCCTCGATGCGGCGCCGCAACACCTCCGGCGGCGCGTTGCCCGTCAGGCGCGGATTCGAGACGACCCACGTGGGCGGCGGCTGCTGGATAGGCATCAACGGCCCCATCTCCGTGCCCGAATAGAAGGCGACGTCGTCGTAATCGAGGAACTTGCCGTGGAAGTCGACGCGGCCCTCGGTCCACAGCTGGCGCAACACGGCGAGGCCCTCCTCGAACAGCGTGCCCCGCCGCGTAAAGTCGAGACCGAGCGCGCGGAACTCCCGCTCGACTCCCTCCTCCGGGTTGCCCATCCCGGCCCCAAGGATCGTCCGGCCGCCGGAGATGGTGTCGAGCGTCGCCCACTCGAGCGCAAGGTAGAGCGGGTTTCGCGTCGAGGTGACCATGCACGCCGTGCCGAGACGAACGCGCGAGGTGCGCTGCGAGATCGCGGAGAGCAGCGAGATCGGCTCATACCGCGGCTTCGAGAACAGCGAGTCGCCGACCCAGACGGAGTCGAAGCCGCTCCCCTCAACCGTTTCGGAGAGGTCGAGCAGCATCGGCAGGTCGTAGTCGGCCGCGATCAGAGGCTCGCGGTTGTTCACGTTGACGCCGAACTCGATCGGCGTTCCACTCATTTCGTCTCAGCTCCTTTCGGACCGCGCTTCAGTCGCCGCTGCGGGACGCGGATATGGTCGGCCATCAACTGCGCGGCTCGTTCAGCGTCGCCGCGCTCGACAGCGCGCAGGATCGCCGCGTGCTCTGCGACGGAGCGCCGCAGGTTGCCGCGCAGCGTCAGCGACTGCATCCGGTAACGACCGAGCTGGTCGAGCAGCTGTCGATAGATCTCTTGCAGTTTCCTGTTGCCCGACGCCTCGAGCAACCGAGCGTGGAACTGGAGGTTCGCATGGAAGAACTGCTCCACCTCGTTCCGCGTCCCGTACTCGTCCATCGCGCGGTTGAGTCCGGCGAGCACCTCGAGGTCATCGGGACGAAGCCGCGGCACCGCGAGCTTGACCGCCAACGCCTCGAGCGCCTCCCGCACCTGGTAGAGCTCGAGGAACTCCTCCTCCGAGAGCGAGCGCACGACGGCGCCGCGTCGCGGCCGCACCGTCACGAGCCCCTCCGCTGCGAGTCGGCCGATCGCCTCCCGCAGTGGGCCGCGACTGACGCCGAGTTGCTCCGAGAGCGCCACCTCGGCGAGCTCGGTGCCCGGCTCGAGCCTCCCATCGAGGATCTCGCCGCGCAGGTGGTCGTACACCCGCTGCCACAGGGTGAGATTCTCGACGCCGGGGGTCTGCTCTGCGATCTCCGCCATTGCATTCCCTCTCGCAAGGGGGTAGTGTCCGGCCGACCACATTGTTAACAGTCAGCAACGTCGACCCTACCACCGGGTCACGTGCCGGGCAAGCGCAGCACCAGCACCGACGTGGATGGTCATTCTCAGCAGGAAGGAGAGTCTGGCGATGCAGATCCGTGTACCTGGAGCGCGCGCAGTCGCCATCGTGGCGGCCGTTGCACTCCTCGGCACCGGGACGGCCTACGCTGCCGGCGCGTTCCGCTCCGGCAGCGTGACGAAGATCGGGTTCGCGTCCCCCGCGAAGGCGAGCGACTACGGTTGGAACCAGCAGGGTTACAACGGCGCGAAGGCCGCCGCGGCCGCAACCGGCGCCTCGCTTCAGGCCATCACCAACATCGGCTACGACAAGACCGACACCGTGCTCCGCCAGCTGATCACCGGCGGAGCGAAGTTCATCGTCGCGCACGCAAGCGGCTATGACACGATCGCTGCGCGCCTCGCGCAGCAGTACAAGGTCCCGATGATCACCTACGACGTGCCCACGAACCTAAAGAAGGGCTACGTCTCGTACATCACGACGTCGAGCCAGCAGGGCGCCTACCTCGCCGGGATCCTCGCCGCGAAGATGACGAAAACCCACAAGGTCGGCATCGTCATCTCCGCCGCCGACGACAACTGGTACAAGATGAGCGGCGGGTTTGCCCAGGGCTTCCGCAGCGTCGACAAGACGTCGAAGATCTTCTTCGCGACGATCAGCCCGACTGGCTACGACGACGCGGCGGGTGGCAAGCGCGTCGCGAGCAGCGTCATCGCCCAGGGCGCGGACGTGCTGTTCACGATGGGCGACAACGCATCGTTCGGCTACCTGCAGGCCGTGGGGAGCGCGAAGGTTGGCCACAAGGTCTGGATGATCGGCGACATCGGCGACATGTCTCCGATCGACACGAACCACGTGTTCCTGTCGTCCGTGCTGTGGAGCTTCGCAAAGACCTTCACCCAGGCTGTCAAGGACGTCAACGCCGGCACGTACGGCACGCACGGCTACGACCTCAACCTGCAGAACGGCGGCATCTCGCTGCTGAAGTCGAAGTACATCCCGGCCTCCGTGTGGGCGGCGATCCAGGCCGCGAGGCAGCAGATCCTCTCCGGCAAGATCGCGATCAAGGTCACGCACAACGCCGGCCAGGTGCAGGCGCTACTCAAGTAGAGGGCGAATCGCGTCGTGCGCCGCCCTACGGCGGCGCA